>NZ_JBWKOU010000010.1:0-113546 GCF_059416245.1 Curvibacter sp. GW821-FHT09D12
ATGTCCGCGCTGATTGGCGTGGACATGAATACCTTATGGCGAGGGCTCTGGATAGATGACTTGGCCGGTTGCTTACTGAAGATCGACCACATCGACCAGACCGGCGAAAGCGACCTGCACTTTTTGACCCGGCTGGCCACCCAGCATGACGCCGTGGCCACCGTGAAGAAAGAGCGCCTGGTGTTCTTGCCCATCAACGGCACGCGCAGCAGCTCAGGCCAGCCCCTGGCCAAGGTCACGATCACCCGGGAGGACGGTGACCAGCACCGCTTCCACATCAGCGACCGCGACAGCTACAGCGGTGTGCGCGCCTACTGGCACGACGCAGGCCGCGCCCGCCGGCGTGGGGTGCTGGTGGGCAAGCAAGGCCATGAAAAGCGGTTGAAGGATACCTACGGCAGCGAGGCCGACGCCCTGGCTGCGGCGCGGGCCGAGATGAATCGCATTGCGCGCGGCGCCGCCAACCTGGAGCTGAACCTGGCCGTGGGGCGGCCTGAGTTGATGCCTCAGACGCCTGTCACCGTGAAAGGGTTCAAGGGCGATATTGATGCGACGGATTGGCTGGTGGTGCGGCTTGCGCATCACCTGGGGGATGGGGGACTTTCCACACGGGTGGAATTAGAGACAGGAGCCAAATCTAACGACACTGTGGGACTGGAGGATGACGAGAGTTTCTGATGGTTCTAAACATCGGGCGTCCGTTCCTTTCGCAAAACTACTGTAACCTTCGACTCTGGAATGTCGAGAGGGAGAATTGAATATGAAGTTGGTGACAGAGGAATTCGAGGGATGGCTGATTTCCGAGCGATGCCTCGCGAAGATGAATTCGATGCAGAGCGACTTTGCAGTCAGAAAAGCAGCAGACTTGCGCCAACTTGAAATTGATCAGACCTTGAAAATCTGGCGCGAATTTATTGAGTGCAGCAACGCTTCAAATGCATTCTTAGAAGCTGCAGGCATGTCAAATCCTGATTCTTGAATCCATCATCTCGCTGAATCATCAACAGTGAGCCAATTTCTGGCTTGCAAGTCATAACCAGGCACTTCATGATCCATTCAATTAGAATCGCCAACATCCGCATCAGAATTAAAATTTATGAGAACAGAAGCGGTTTCGGCCCATTGCTTTAGCTTGATAAAGCATATCGTCTGCCTGCTTGATAAGGTCACGCTGAGATACATCTGTCTGGCCGCGGTAGACGGCAACCCCGACGCTGGTGGTGATCGCAATGGTATGTTGCTCCAGAATGAAGGGGTCGAGCATGGACTCGACTATCTTGTCTGCGATGGTGTTGGCGTCGCCGTCTCCTGCCAAGCTCTCTAGGATCACCAGAAACTCGTCTCCGCCCTGTCGAGCCACCACGTCAGCACTCCTGAGCGTGCGTGACAGCCGCCCTGCAAAGGCCCGCAACAACATGTCTCCGTTCAGGTGCCCATACTGGTCATTGACCTGCTTAAATCCGTCAACATCCAGGAAAAGAACTGCCATGGGCGTTTGAGTGGCTCGGCTGCGATCCATGGCCTCTTGGCAGCGTTGCTCGAATCCTGCGCGATTCAAAAGGCCCGTTAGAGGGTCAATCTGAGCCAATTCGATCAGGCGGCGCTCCTCCAACTTCTGGGCGGTTGTGTCGACCACGATGGACACGAAGCCAAGCACCTGTTTACCATCGTCAGCAAACTGTGGAACGTAGTTCGCTCGATAGCAGCGGTAGCCCTCACGAGTGGTGATTTCGCTCTCGAAGGTCTGGGTTTCGCCCTGTAGCGTGCGCCGTATGTACTGCGATGCCTGTTGATAGGCGCCATCCCCAAGCACCTCACGAACCGTCAAACCATATAAAAGTTCCCGCTGCCGACCAAAGCTCTGTTCATATGCGCGATTGACAAACCGGTAACGCTCATGCTCATCGATATAGGACACCCGCATAGGCAGGTGATCCGTGACGATACGCAGACGCTGCTCGCTGAGTCGCAGTTCTTTCTCCGCCTTTCGATAGTCGGTGATATCGCTTCCAACGGCATAAATTCCGACAATTTCGCCAGATAAACATCGTTTTGGCACCAGCGAGATATTTAGCCAACGAAAACCTGTAGGCGTGCTCACCTTTCGCTCATAGCTGGTTGGCAAGCCCCGGAGCGCGTCTTCCAGCTTTGGCCTGACCTTTTCAAATACCACTGCGCCGAAAACTTCGGAGACGCTACGTCCTAGCATTTCAGAAGGCTCAATTTCGAGCCACTGCTTGTATGTTCTATTGGCGAAGAGAAATCGCAGGTCTCTATCAAACTCGGCCATTAAGGTCGGTGCGTTATCAGTGATTGCGCGCAGACGTTCTTCGCTGGCAGCAAGTCGCGCCTGCGCATCACGACGCTCAGTCACGTCACGTAAGATGAGTTGTGTCGTCTCCCGCCCCCGAGCATCCACATGAAGCGCGTGCTGGACTTCGACGTCCAGGTAGACACCGCCAGCTTGATACAAGCGGACATACTCCGGAGAATCCTTTGGTGACTGAGTGCTGGCCCCGATATGCCAAACCTTCAGAAGCACGCCATTGTCATGCGGGAGGTTCTGAAGCGTGAGGTGTCCCAAGGCTTCCGGCTTCACGTCGAGCATGGATCTGGCCGAGGGGTTAATTGCCTGAATAGAACCGTCAGATTCCACTTCCAGAATACCCTCGTGGGCACGCCTGAAGGATGCAGTCTGCTGACGTCGACTGGCCAGCAATTCGGCAGTGAGCCCGCACAACAACACTGTGGTGCAAGCCTGGGCAGTTAAGTAACTCCACAGAGACAACAGCCCTGCATTGGTATCTTGCTCAGCAAAAGGGCCGACACCCCGTGCGGTACCCCATGCGGCCGTCATGGACAATAACAAAACAGATATCGACGCGGCCATGATGCCGGCCCGCAATGCCAGAAGTGCGATCACGAACAAAGGCAGCGCGATCAGCGGAAACATCAACGACGGAGAAGGTAAGCCCCAGGGAGAAAATCCGAGCACGCCACAGCCCGCGACGATCAACACCAGCACCAGGTTGACGATGCCTGCCTTGCCGCTGAATGCGGTCTTGTAGTTGATCCTGTTGAGACTCAGCAGAGGGATCCCCCCCAATAAGGCCCCTACAGCATCACCGATCCACCAAATTGCCCACACATTGGTCATATTGGTGCTACCGAGCTGCTTCCCCAGGGCTAACCAGACCGCTCCATTGGATGCCGTCACCGACATGCCCAAAGCAACCGCTGCCAAGTAGAGGCAGAGGTCATAACGCCGGGTGAACACGGGATCAAATTCGAAGCGTCGCAGCAGCCGCGCTGCCAGCCAGGGCCCCAGTGCGTTGCCGCAGGCAATGCCCAATGCCATCCAGATTGGACCCCCCAGGCTAGTGTTGACCATAAAGGCCGCCAGGAAGGTGGCCAGGGCCATACCCCCGCCCCAACGGTAGCAAGCCGCAATGGCGATCCCCGTGGGTAGCCAGACCAGGGACACATGCGAACCAACGTACGGAATTTGCAGGCCAAGCTTCGCAGCTAAGTAATAGAGAAAACCGACCCCTAAAAACTTGCCGAAGAAATCGGCGACGCGATGAATTCGGGGGCGTGTATCTGTTTTTATCACTTTGAAAATCAATCAAAAACTCGCAGAGTCGCTACGCAGGACTCGACCGACGGGCAACGTTGGAGAGAGGTGCGTGGCGGACCTCTGCGGCAATTGAGACACGTCAAATAGACCTATGTGATACCACGCCATCCTGACCACTACCCGACCAGATGACAAATCGGAGCCGAAAACCGGCATCTACCTAATGATCCCAAACGGGTACACCATCTACCAAACGGCACGACCGCGTCACTTCATCAACCATCTCGATGACACTACCCATTGAGTAGGCCTCGCCTTGGTAGTGACACAGCCAAGGATCCGCTCCGCTATCTCGCTCAGCCACCAGATGCCATCCAAAGCCGCCTACAGACAACAGCAATCCAACGCTCAGCGCGCCTAAAAAAAAGCATGCGCGGTGCCCTGGCCCGAGGACGACATTGGTATCACCAACTTTTGAATGTTGGTGACAGCATCCCCCGTCACCACCTGGCCGGCATCCCGGCGAATCTCAACGCTCCGACTCAAAATCATCTCCTGGCTCGAAGCGAGCGCCGTTGGCTCGCTGCATCGGGGGATCATCTGTTCATTTGCGTTTCTTTGCAGAGCCGAAACTGAAGCTCACGGGTGCGCTGAAGGTGGCGCCGCCTTCGATCTGTTGGTGCACGTCACCACCGACGTGAATCTTTGGAATTTCAGACTTCTCTGCATTAACAAGAGGCTGGCCGCCAGGCAAAGGCGGGGCAGTCGCACAGGCAAGACTTACCTCTCGAAGACTCGCCTGACGTAGGGGACTTGAGCGCCTATAGCTGTCGAGCAAATCTGCCTCGTCAGCAGTCAAGAGACTCTCTGGGGGCTTTGAGTGCTCGCCTGTCAACACATAAAGGACGTCAACCCCGTGCTGCGCCATGCGAGCAAGGAATTCGGCGTTCGGGACCAGCGAGCCCTTCTCCCAGTCGATCTGGGACCGCTTCGAAGCGCCACCCAAAGCAGCAAAGTCGGATTGGCTCAATCTGAGGCGATCGCGCTCAGTCTTGAGACGCTCGCCCAGCAAGGTGCGCAGTTCATCACTCATCGGTATTGACAGGTGCGATATATCGCACTACATTTCTCATCACAGTGCAATTTTGAGTTTCATAAACAGGATACCGCACACCATGACCTCCCAAGTCCAAGCAGCACGCCGCGCGCCGCGAGGCGTCGTCACCGAAAAGCCCATCCCCATCCGCCTGCTGCCCGCAGAGCGTGCTGAGGTTGAGGCCTTCGCCCAAAGTGAGTCGCGGTCGCTGGCCTCGTTCTCGCGCCTGATGTTGCTGCGCGGCCTGGCCGACTTTCGCAACAAGAACGCCGCAACCTCGAACTGACCAAAGGTTTCGCGTGCCCAACGACTGGTTCACCCTTAACTCTGCGCCGATGCTTTCGGTTGACTGGGTTTTACCTCTTGTGGAGATGGCCTCATGAGGATGCGTTGCCCCCATTGCAAAAGCACGGCGCACTCGCGCACCAGCGCGCAGGTGACCGACATCACCCGCCAGGGCATTTTTGTGTGCAGCAACTACGAGTGCGGGCACACGTTCTCGGTGATCTCTACCGTGGCTCACACGATCAGCCCCAGCGCCACGCCTGACCCTGCTGTGTCGCTGCCCATCAGCAGCCATGCGCGGCGCGCGCTGATCCAGCGCCAGTTGGAGCGCATGCCCCTGGCCGACTACACGCCCACCCTCACCCCGCCGACCACGCGCGACTTGTTCGAGCTGGATCCGAGCCCCGGCTAAGCCCTAGCCGCCCTCCCCCTTCCTGTTGTTTCACCCCTGCGGTGCCTGTTCGGAGGCCCTGCGGGACTTGCTCACCCTGAAGAAAGGAAAAGTCATGTCCATCGCCCCCATCGAGGCCCCATGCGCCTCGCCAGGCGCCCAGTCTTTTGGCCGCGCCGTGGCCCACGGGTCCGTCTTGCGCCCCCATGAGAAGCCCGCAGAGAAGAGCCTGCTGCAGGTGGCCGCGTTCAAGAGCAGCCTGCCCAATGTGCCGGCCAGCGTGCAGCTGAATGCCTGGGGTGGTGCGTTCTCGGCCATTTACGTGGTGACGGCCGAAGAGGCTGAAGAGATCGCCTCGCAATTGCGGGCCGCCGCCGGCCGGGTGCGCGGCATGAATGCCGGGCTGGGTGTGCGGAGGGCTGCATGAATACCTCTGCACAAGATCCGTTGGCGGCCCTCGATCGGCTGTGGGCAACAGCCCAGGGATTCCATGGGGGCGCGAAGGTGTGCGCGGCCCTGTTGCTGGGCCTGTACAACGGCCAGCGCTTCCGCTTCGATCTGACCGACCTGCGGCTGCTGGACGAGCGCCACCTGAATGACTGCCTGGCGGTGCTGCGCATGGACGCGTGCCCGAGGGCCGAGGTGCACGACCTGCTGAACCGCCTGCATGGCGTGAGCGACATGGGCGCCCGCTTTGAGCACCTGGCCTACGACTGGTGCATGAAGGGTGCCGTGAAGAAGGCGGACCTGCCCCCACTGGTGCGGAGGCCGTCATGACCTTTCGCGTGACCCACTTCGACATGCACCACCGTCGGCGGCGCCTGGTGGTGCGCGGTGCCGGCAACCGGCTGCAGGCCCTGGCCTGGGTGGAGCAGCTTTACGGTGACGCCTGGTATCTGGCGGCAGTTCGGGTGCTGGGGGCCGCCTGATGGGCACTGTGGCTTCATCCTCGGCGGAAAGCGCCGGCGCGACGCCGACGCCCAGGGCGCTGCCCCACCGCCGCCGCTTGAACGAACTGCGCGACGAGTTTGTGCGCCGGGCCAGCCAGCAGCGCTGGTCGGATGCCGAGTCGCGGGAGTGGGCTCGGCTGGAGCATGGCCTGCGCATGTCGCTGCTGTTGCTGGCCGGGGTGGATGGCGAGCTGGCCGACCTGTCGCACCGCGACTGGCGTGAGCTGCCCGAGGCCGAGCGCATGGCGATCAAGCGCGAAGCGCGGGCCGCCCGGCAGGGCTTTCAGGCGCTGCATGCGCTGACGGGGCTTTGGTAATGGCACGGCATGTGTATATGGACTGGTATGCCGTGGAGCAGCAGCAGGCTCGGCATCTGTCCGCACGCATCAAGGCCGAGGTGCCGGCCCAGTGGGGCCGCAGCATCGACGCGATGGCCATCCGCCCGGCGTCAGACCCGGTTTGGCAGCGCTACTCGGGCTGGCTGGATCGCCTGCAGAAGTTCCGCACCGATCACCGCGAGGTCATCACCTGGAACATGCCCGACGTGGAGGTGTGCCAGCGCGCCGAGACCGTGGCCAATGAAATCGGCGAGCTGCTGAGCCTGTGGCCCACGCCGCTGAGCATGCCCGAGCAGGCCCAGTTGGTGCGCCAGGTGTGCAAGGCGCTGGGCGTGGAGCCGCCTGCAGGCGACACAGCGGCCAGCCTGGTGGAGCGCGGTAAGTCGCTGTTCTGGTGGCGGCAGGTGTTGCGCAAGAAAGTGGCGCGGCTGCTGGAGCACGGCTTTATCAAGCAGGGCCTGGTCAACTTCCGCGACGGGGCCTATGTGTCGAACGAGGCGGTGGAGCGCCGGCTGCTGCAACTCAAGCGCAATGAGGCGCTGTTGGCCAAGTGCCTGGTGCGCAATGAGGCCGGCCAGGTGTACACGCTGAAAGAGCTGGCGGCCGTGTCGGTGGCCAACCCCGAGGTGCGGCGCGGCGAGCTGATGGCGCGCATCCGGGGCTGCGAAGAGTTTGCCGATGCAGCGAGCCACGTGGGCACGTTTGCCACGCTTACCTGCCCGAGCCGGTTTCACTCGGCGCTGTTCCCGGCCAAGGGCAGCCGTCAGCCGCCGCGGCGCAACCCGAAATACGAAGGGGCCAGCCCCCGGGATGCCCAGCTTTGGCTGCGCACAATGTGGGCACGGTCGCGGGCGGAGTTTCAGCGCGAGGGGCTGCAGGTGTATGGCTTCAGGGTGGCGGAGCCGCACCACGACGGGTGCCCGCACTGGCATGCCCTGCTGTGGACAGACAGCCCCCAAGCCATGGAGCGGGTGCAGTTCATCTTGCGCAAGCACTGGCTGAGCGAAGACGGCACCCAGCCAGGCGCCCGAAAGAACCGAGCCCACTTCAAGCCCATGACCAAAGGCGGCGCGGCCGGCTACATGGTCAAGTACGTGGCCAAGAACGTGGTGGGCGGCCAGCTTGGCGAAGACGGCCAGCACCTGGATGCCCCCGGCGGCGACCAGCTCGACATGTTCAACGTGGACTCTGGCGCCGTGACCGGTGCGCAGCGGGTGGAGGCCTGGGCCTCGCTGTGGCGCATTCGGCAGTTTCAGGCCATTGGCCAGCCCCCGGTGACGGTGTGGCGCGAGATGCGCCGGGTGACGAAGGACCAGGTGGAGCACGCCCGCATGACGGGTGAGCCGCTGGCCTGGCGCACCTGGGGCGCCGTGCACCGCCATGGCGAAGAACAGGCCAGTTGGAGCCGCTACATGCAGTGCATGGGTGGCGTGTGCCGAAAGCGCACCGAGTGGACCCTGCAGGTGGCCAAGCGCTGCACCGAGGCCGTCAACCAGTACGGCGAGACCGTGCCCAAGAAGGTGGCCGTGGGGGTTGAGATGCCCTCGGGCCGCTGGCTGGTGTCTCGCAGGCAGCTGTGGAAGCGCGTGGTGGAGGGGCGTCAAAACCCCGAAAGCCGCGCCAGCATGGCGCGGCCTTGGACTGGTTTCAATAACTGTACGGCCCGCCTCACGGGCGAACTGCGCCGGGCCTTTTTAGGCCGCGGGCGCCACGAAATCGAGGACTGGACCACCCCCGCGGTGCCGATCCAGCCCGCCACCGGCCTCGGCCGGGCCCCTTCCCTGAGTTTCTGAACGACGAATCCATCACAGGAGGTATGACCATGCCCACAAAACCGACCCTGCCCCGCCTGGGCATTGCCGACAAGGCCTTCCGGTACCGCCCCGCCGTGGCGACTGACATCCGCAAGACCTTTGCCCGCCTGAAGCGCGAAGCGGCCGAGGCCCAGCGCCTGGCCACGACGGGCCAGCAGGCCCTGGCGCTGGAGCTGCCCGACACGGTGGTGGCCCTGCCCGCACGCGCCGGCCGAGGTGCCGCATGAGCCGTGCCCCCCACATCCCCCGCCCCCTTTCAACCCAACGCTCTGTGGAGAAGAACATGAGCCCACAAACTGCGACGGCCACCAGGCCGCTGATCATTGCCCTGACGGGCCGCCCCGACGTGGGCAAAGACACGGTGGCCGATGTGCTGGCCCCGGCGCATGGCTTTGCTCGCATCGCCTTTGCCGACGCCCTGCGCCGCGAGGTGGCCGAGGCCTGGCGCATCGACGCCCGGCTGCTGACGCACCGCCCCACCAAAGAAACCCCGCTGCCCGCCCTGGCCGCCGGCATGTGCAGCGACCCTGCCTTCATGCGCTGGGTGGCCGATGGCGGCGACAGCCTGACCGAGCCACGCAGCCCCCGCTGGGTGATGCAACGCTGGGCCAGCTACAAGCGCCGGTTTGTGCCCTGCTACTACGCCACCATCGTGAAGCGCTGGATCGAGCGCCAGGTGGGCACAGGCTGGACCCGCATCGTGGTGACCGACCTGCGCGACGCGGTTGAGGAGCACATGCTGCGCAACCTGGGCGCCAAGGTGGTTCGTATGCACCGCCCGCAGGTGGCCACGCTGGCGGCCGACACGGCCAGCCATGTGAGCGAGCGGCACTACACCATTCCGGCGGATGCGGACATCGTGAACGATGGGTCGTTGCAGGCGCTGGCGGAGAGCGCGCTGGAGTTGGTCAAGACCCTGACCGAATTCAAAACACCCGCAGCTCAGGGGGAGTTCTGATGTGGCTCCATACCCCCTTCACTCAATCGAGCTCTGTGCAGGCGTCGGCATGCTCGGAGAAGGCGTCCGCGCCGCATTCGCTCATCTTGGGATCGAGCACCGAACCGTTTGCTACGTGGAGCGGGAAGCCCCTGCCGCCAGCCAGCTTGTCACGCTTATGGAAGCGGGAGCCCTTGATCCGGCGCCTGTCTGGTCTGACCTGCTCACCTTCGACGGCGCAGCTTGGCGCGACTGCGTGGATCTCGTCATTGCGGGCTTCCCGTGCCAGGACCTCTCCATTGCTGGCCGCCGGGCTGGCCTGGACGGGAAGCGCTCAGGGCTCTTCTTCCGGGTTCTCGACATCGCCGACGCTTGCGGTGCGCGGGGCCTCGTTCTGGAGAACGTCGCAGGCATCGCTACTGCCACCGCCTCCGTTGTGGACGAAGCCGAAGGGGCTCTCGAAGAACGCGCCGCCGCCCGCGTCCTGGGAGAACTGGCCGACCGCGGGTGGCATGCGGAATGGATCACTTTGTCAGCAGCCGATGTGGGTGCCAGCCATGGGCGGGCCCGGTGGTTCTGCTTTGCCTGGCGCATGGAGCACCCCTTGTGCGCACGATGGGCGCAGACCCGGGCCGGATCTGAGGTCCACCCAGGGTGCCAATCTGAACCGGGAGGCGTCGACCTGGATGACGCCCAGTGTTTCAAATTCTCAAGGGAACCAGTACACGCGAGACCAGGGGGCTGCAGGTGCCGAGCGGCTGACGCTGACGGGCCAGGCAATGAACTGGACCACGCCTTCAGCGTCGGACGGCGATCGAGGCGGCCGGATGACGCCGGCCATGACGGGCAGCTCGCTGACCCAGCAGGTGGGGTCATGGCCCACGCCAACGGCGCAGGACTGCGAGCAATCCGGCGGGGCGATGTGCACGGCAACCGGGAGACGGGGGCAGTCACTGTGGCACGCCGCGACCGCAGAATGGCCGACCCCGGCCAGCAGGGATTTCCGGACGCCAAACAGCCAGGAAAGCCAGGCGCGCCGCCAGCACTCCGGCGGCGAGCAGCTTCCGAACTTCGTGGAGCACCACTTTTCGCACCCGGTCCTATCGACCCTCGATGGCCGTCCATTGTCGCCAACAGGCCGGACCTTGCCCCGGCGGTTGAACCCGGCGTTCGCATGCTGGCTGATGGGATGGCCTATCTGGTGGACGAATCCCGCACTCACCAGCTCCGTCAGGTCGGAAATGGCGTTGTACCGCTGCAGGCTGCAGCAGCACTTGTGCAGCTTCTTCGGCGAGCCGGCCAGGCTTGAGGGTTTGAAATCCGCCACCTCGGTATCAAACAGCAAGGACAGCGCCGCAGCACCACTGCGGGCCCCAGAGCAACAGACAGGTGGTATCGCATGAGCACATCCATTTTTCTAACACCAGCAGAAATCGCTGAGCTGACAGGTATCCGCCAGGGAAGCGCTGGAAAGACCAAGACCCAGCGGCAGGCCATCGCGCTGAAAAGCATGGGCGTGCCCCACTACGTCAACGCAGCCGGGCTTCCAATTGTTGCAAGAGCAACTATTGAGGGGGTGGGCGCTGCGATGAACAAGACCGCAATCCAGGCGTTGGACACCTGGGAACCAGCAACCCATTGAGACAAACGAATGCCCAAACTCACAGCAACACCAGGCCTGCGAGCCCGCAAGCAACGCTCGGGCAAGGTCTATTACTACTTTGGCACGGCGGGGGAGAAAGAAATTCCTCTCGGCGCCGACTACCTCACAGCAGTACAGAAGTGGGCTGACATCACGAAGGCCAACGTCAAGATCGGCGCGACCTTCATTGATGTGATCGATCGCTACGAGCGCGAGGTACTGCCTACCCTGGCGAAAACCACCCAGGCCACCCAGAAGTACGACATTCGTCATCTGAGAGAGTTTTTCAGCAAACCGCGGCCTGCCCCGCTGGACGCGATCAAGCCGGCCCACATTGCCCGATTACTGGACTGGAAGAAATCACAGCCCCAGACCGCCAATCGGCTCAAGCGGCTGTTCAGCAGCATGTTCAATCGCGCCAGAGGCTGGGGATACACCGAGCGGCCAAACCCTGTCACCGGGATCAGGGGGCTTCCGGTGGGCAGAAGAGAGGTCTACGTGACCGACGCGGTCTTTCGCGCGATCTGGGAGCAAGCCAGCCCGCCCATCCGCGATGCCATGGATCTGGCCTACCTGACCGGGCAACGGCCTGCCGACACTCGCAACATGACTGACGAGGACATCGCCGACGGAACGATCCCCACCCGACAGGGAAAGACAGGGGCCATGGTTCGCGTACGGATCGAGGGCGAGCTGGCCGAGTTGGTCAAGCGCATTCAGGCGCGCAAGGAGGGCTACAAAATCTGGACGTCCTACCTGCTGGTGTCGGAGCGCGGCAGACCCATGTCCAAGCAGATGGTGCGCGACGGGTTCGACGCAGCTCGTGAAGCAGCCGCATTGGCCAACCCCGACTTGACCAACGCAATCCGGGAAGCTTGGCTGTACGACCTACGGGCAAAAGCCGCTGACGACACAGCGGACCTGCGCGGCGAGCAAGGTGCTGCAGACCTGCTGGGCCACGCCAGCGTGGCCACCACGAAGAGGCACTATCTGCGCCGGGGTAAGATCGTGCCCCCTACGAGGTGACAAATTGCGCCAGTTCGTGGGGCATAATCGCGCAGCCTCTCGCGGCTATTATGAAGCGCTTCAAAACGCGCTCACAAAAAGATAGCATCAAACGCAGTGTTCATGCGGCTGCCCGTAGCTCAGTTGGATAGAGCAACAGCCTTCTAAGCTGTGGGTCACAGGTTCGATTCCTGTCGGGCAGGCCAATCATCCAAAGACCAGGCCAACGGGTTCAGGCTTTGAGCCTCGACGCGGCGTGTACACCAGGCCAGTGCGAAGTCTCGCGGCGGCGGCCGCCTTACATTTCTTATCAAAGAGACACTTGAAGTTGGCGCCTGGCGGACCAGAATGACGCATGGACTCATCAGATGCTCAGTTGCGCCAATTGCGTCTGGCCGTGCACGATGCGCTCGCCGGGCTGGACGAATTGATCTTGCTGCTCAAGATTGCCCAACGCACGCCCGAAGCCCAGGAGGCCGAAGCCCTTACCCGCCAGGCACTCGCCCTGACTCTGTCTGACGGCCGTCAAAAAAATAATAAAACATAATCAATTCAGTATTGAATTAACAGCCTGCCCCTCTGCAACGGGCGGTCTTTACTGAACTTTCGCCTGCCTCAAAAATTTCTCAAAAAAACTGTCAACCAAGTCTGCGGGCCTTTCGTTGTAGCTCCATCCACGGAGATTTCAAATGAATTCCAGCTTCGCCAAACAACCTGTCAACGCCTGGCCCCACGACGATCGCGATCGCAAGCGCAGCCCTCAGCGTTGACCCCTGGCCAGGGGAGCCCTCTTCCCCCAATGGCCCAATCCCCACGACACCTCCCAAAAGCGCCTTGATAGGCGCTTTTTGTCGTTGATTCATTGACCTTGCTGCACTGCAACAGTGTCTTCCCGCAACCATCGCTCACCGGCATTCGCGATGGCTGCCGCCCCCAAGCGCGAGGGCTGGGGTGTCCCCGCTCCGTCACGCCCCTGATGTAGGAATTGCTACATTGACGCAAAATGCCGGGATGCAACTCAACTTCATCGCCAACGCATCGGTGCCCAGTTCTTCGGGCAAAACCCTGCCAGTGATCGATCCCTCGGACGGGCAGGTCTTTGATCATCTTCAGCGCAGCAACGCCCAGGACATCGACGACGCCGTCCGGGCCGCACGCCAGTGCTACGACACGGTCTGGGGCAAGCTGAGTGCCGCTGAGCGTGGCCGCCTGCTGATGCGCCTGTCGGTCAAGGTGGGAGAACATGCCGATGAACTGGCAGCCCTGGAACAACGCGATTGCGGCAAGCCCACCAAGCAGGCACGGGCCGATGCCCTGGCCCTGGTGCGCTATTTCGAGTTCTACGCCGGCGCAGCCGACAAGTTTCACGGCGAAACCATTCCCTACCAAGATGGTTACAGCGTGCTCACCTGGCGTGAGCCACACGGCGTGACCGGCCACGTGATTCCCTGGAACTACCCGATGCAGATCTTTGGCCGCAGCGTGGGCGGTGCTCTGGCGGCGGGCAATGTGTGCGTGGTCAAGCCGGCCGAAGACGCTTGTCTGTCGCTGATCCGGGTGGCCCAATTGGCCGCCGAGGTGGGGTTTCCGGCCGGCGCTCTGAACATCGTCACGGGCTACGGCCACGAGGTGGGTGACGCCCTGGCGCGCCACCCGGGTATCGACCACATCAGCTTCACAGGCAGTCCCAAGGTGGGCACGCTGATCCAGCAGGTGGCCGCCGAGCGCCATTGCCCGGTCACCCTGGAACTGGGCGGCAAGAGCCCTCAGATCATTTTTGAAGATGCCGACCTGGACGCCGCCGTGCCGGTGATCATCAATGCGATCGTTCAGAACGCGGGTCAGACCTGCTCGGCGGGCTCGCGCGTGCTGATCCAGGACAGCATCTACGAGCCCCTGCTGGAACGCCTGGGCCACGCCTTTGAGGCCCTGCGCGTGGGTCCGGCCCACCTGGATCTGGATGTCGGTCCCTTGATTCGCCAGACCCAGCAGCAGCGGGTCTGGGATTTTCTGTCCGATGCCCAGGTGGCCGGCATCTCGATGGTGGCCCAGGGCCGGGTGGTTGAAGAAGCACCTGAAACCGGCTACTACCAGGCCCCCACCCTGTTGCGTGATGTGCCGGTGGATCACCGCCTGGCCCAGGAAGAGGTCTTCGGCCCCGTGCTGGCCGCCATGCGCTTTCGCGATGAAGACCATGCCGTGGAACTGGCCAACGCCACCCACTTCGGGCTGGTGGCCGGGGTCTGGACACGCGATGGCGGGCGCCAGTTCCGCATGGCCAAGCGCCTGCGCTGTGGCCAGGTGTTCATCAACAACTATGGTGCCGGCGGAGGTGTCGAGCTGCCCTTCGGCGGGGTCAAGTCCTCGGGTTACGGCCGTGAAAAAGGCTTCGAGGCCCTCTATGGCTTCACCACCCTGAAGACCGTCGCCATTCGCCACGGTTAAGGCCCCTCAGTTCATTTCATCTCAGGTTTTCTTCGCCCAGCGGCGGTAGACCGGCCCATCCGGCCGATCCCGCCGCAGCAGACCCCTCTGGAGACTTTTCATGCGTGTGAATCAAAAATCGATCATCGTGACAGGCGCCGGCAACGGCATCGGTGAAGGCATTGCCAAGCGCCTGGCCGCTGAAGGCGCCCGAGTGCTGGTCAACGACGTCAACGAGGCCGGCGGCCAACGGGTGGTGGCCGAAATCACCGCTGCAGGCGGCACCGCCGCATTCTTCAAGGCGGACGTCACACGCTCGGACGAGGTCAAGGCCCTGGTGGACGAAGCAGTTCGCCTCTACGGCAAGCTGGACGCCATGGTGAACAACGCCGGCTGGACCCACCGCAATCGCCCCGCCCTGGAAGTGACTGAGGAAGAATTCGACCGCTGCTTCTCCATCAACGTGAAGAGCATCTACCTGGCCACCTTGCACGCCACGCCTGTGTTCCGCGCCCATGGGGGTGGCAGCTTCATCAACATCGCCTCGACCGCGGGTGTGCGTCCCCGCCCAGGGCTGACCTGGTACAACGGCTCCAAGGGTGCCGTCATCACCATCAGCAAGTCGCTCGCCGCGGAGTTGGGGCCGGACAACATCCGGGTGAACTGCATCAACCCCGTGTTCAACCCCGATACCGGGCTGGCCGCCGAATTCGCCGGTGGCCCGGTCGATGACGCCCGGCGCGCCAAATTTCTGGCCACCATCCCGCTGGGCCGGTTCTCGACGGCACTCGACGTCGCCAACGCCGCCCTGTACCTGGCCTCGGACGACGCTGCATTCATCTCCGGCGTCTGTATCGAAGTGGACGGCGCCCGCTGCGTCTGATCTGCCAGCCGGCCCAACCGGCCTCATGGATTTCCCCCATGAGGCCCGTCGGGGCTCTGCTTCTGGTGTACCGTTGCGCGCATGACCGGGGTGCTTGATCAAAGAGCACCCGACCGCTCCCCCTGCCCGCATGACAGAACGATCCCCCTCCCCGTCCGTACCTCGCATCATCCCTGTGGCCGACTGGCGCCAGCCAGGACCGCGGGGCGCCGAAACCCAGCCGCTGATCCCGGCGCAGGGTCAGCTTCATGATCGCCTGCACCGCCCCTTGCGGGATTTGCGCATCAGCGTGACCGATCGGTGCAACTTCCGTTGCAGCTACTGCATGCCCAAGGAAGTGTTCGACAAAAACTACCCCTACCTGCCCCATGCCTCCCTGCTGAGCTTCGAGGAGATCACGCGCGTGGCCGAGCAATTCCTGGCCCACGGCGTGCGCAAGATCCGGCTGACCGGCGGTGAGCCCCTGCTGCGCAAGAACCTCGAACACCTGATCGAGATGCTCGCCGCGCTGCGCACCCCCGATGGGCTGCCCCCCGACCTCACCCTGACCACCAATGGCTCGCTTCTGGCGCGCAAGGCCCAGGCGCTGCGCCAGGCCGGCCTGCAGCGTGTCACCGTCAGCCTCGATGGCCTGGACGACGCGGTGTTCCGCCGCATGAACGATGTGGATTTCCCGGTGGCCGATGTGCTGGCGGGCATTGAAGCCGCCCGTGATGCCGGCCTGGGTGTGCAAGGCGGATTGAAAGTGAACATGGTGGTCAAACGTGGCACCAACGAGCACGAGATCCTGCCCATGGCGCGCTACTTCCGTGGCCGAGGCGTGACCCTGCGCTTCATTGAGTACATGGACGTGGGTGCAACCAACGGCTGGTGCATGGACGAAGTGCTGCCCTCGGCCCAGGTGATCGACCTGCTGAAGACCGAGTTCCCTCTGGTGCCGCTCGAAGCAGCTGCCCCAGGCGAAACCGCCCAACGCTGGGGCCATGCCAACCCGGCGGGCGAGTGGGATCCCGCCCTGGGCGAGGTCGGCGTGATCAGCAGCGTCACCCAGGCCTTTTGCCACGACTGCAACCGAGCCCGCCTGTCCACCGAAGGCCAAATCTACCTGTGCCTGTTTGCCACCCAGGGTCACGATCTGCGGGGCCTGCTGCGCAACGGTGCCAGTGATGCCGAGCTGGCCTCAGCCATTGGCCACATCTGGCAAGGCCGCAGTGATCGCTACTCTGAACTGCGCGCCAGTCTGCCTGCCGAAGCCTCGGCACCGGCCAACGTCAGTCGCCGCGTCGAGATGAGTTACATCGGCGGTTGACGCCGCCCTGTCATGGCTTTCCATTCAAGCGACATTCAGGCCCCGATCGGGCCAGAGCAAATCACTGGACTGGTCCTGGCCGGGGGTCTGGGCCAGCGCATGGGCCAAGAAAAAGGCCTGGTGTCACTGCAAGGCCAGGCCCTGGCCTGGCATGCCCTGCAGCGCCTGCGCCCCCAGGTAGGCCCGTTGGCCCTCAACGCCAACCGCCAGTTGGCGCAATACCAGGCCCTGGGTGTTCCTGTCTGGGCCGATGCACCAGCCGATGAGCCGCAAGGCCCGCTGGCTGGCATGCTCTGCGGTCTGCGCCATTGCCAGACCGATTGGCTGCTGACAGTACCCTGCGATGTGCCCAATTTTCCGCACGATCTCGCTGATCGGCTGGTGCAGGCCCTGGGCTCACCGCCCAAAGCCTTGGCCACGGTGCGGGCCTTTACCCCTGATGAAGGCGCTGCCGGCACACCGCCAGCGACATCCCAGGGCCGCCCTGGCCCCTGGCGTCAGCCGGTGTTCTGTCTGCTGCATCGCAGTCTGGAAGGCGATCTGGCCCAGTGGTTGCATGAAGGCGGGCGCAAGGTGGGTGCCTGGCTGGGGCGACACACCCCAGGCGAGGCCGTGTTTGATCGGCCGCAGGATCAGCCGCGCGACTTCACCAACGTCAACACCCCGGCAGAGCTGGCCCGCCTGGCCTGAACCAGCCGGCCGCACGGTCAAGCCTGAGGCGTCTGACGGGCCAGGGCGGCCACCAGCGGCTTGTCAACACGCCCCAGCAATCCCTCATCACGCAAACCCGCGCGGTTGAGCAGCAGCACGCTCACCGCCTGCAAACGCGGGTACACGCGCCACTCGCCGTAATGCCCCACACCCCCGCCTGCGTGCCCACACCAGTGCTGCCCTTCCAGCCAGCCAGTGAAACCGCCCAGGCTTCGCGCCGGCCCCACCATGGGCACCGAATCAAACAAACCTGAGGGGCAGCCGCTGCTGGCCAGCGCTTGACGCCCCAGCAGACCTTGCAAGCTGGCCGCCACACCAGCGGCATTGCCGATCAAACCGCTGCAGGCTTGGGCATCGGCCTGATGGTGCTCCAATCGCACCCAGGCGCTGCTCACCCCTGCCACAAAACGGTCCCGGTCGAGCACCCAGGCCAACACGGGGTTCAACCACCCCCAGCGAGGCAAGGTGCCCCGGGCGTGGTGGGCAGGATCGGGGCGATCAAAGCTCAGATGGCCGCTCGCCAAGGCCTCGCCGCCCAGCAAGCCCTGCGCCTGCAGATAGCCCGGCAAGGTCTGCCGGCTGACCGCGCGAAGCACCTGCCCCAACCACAGATGGCCGATCGGCGAGTAACGGTACGCACCGCCCGGCGAACGCACCGGTCGCCCGTGCTCCAACAGCAAGGCTTCGGCCACCTTGGGCGGATCAAAACTGTCGCGGCCCAGGTGAATCCAGGCCAGGGGATTGGGGTTGGCAAACCCCGCCGTGTGCAACAAGGCCTGGCGAACGGTCGCGCCGCCCAACTCAACGTGCTCGGGCAGGTAGGCTTGCAAGGGTTCGTCCAGAGCCAGCAGCCCGGTCTGCACGCCACGCAACACCGCAGCGGCTGTCCACAGCTGGGTGGCCGAATGCAAGTTGAAGCGGTGGCTCGCCTGCAAGACCTCGCCCGTGCCGGGATCGGCCAGGCCCGCCTGAAAGGACAACAAGGCCTGGGGCCCCTGCATGAACAGGTACTGCACGCCCGGGCTGTTGCCCGCCGTCAACAGCGTCTGCAATGAATGGCGCGCGGCCTCAACCGCCGGCGCCTGCGGATCGACATCCATCTCCCTCACTCCCAAAGCATCGGGCCAGGCCCGTGGGCCACAGGATACGGCGCCTCATGGGCCGCTGGCCATACACCTCCGAGGGCGTTGCTGCCAGACGACGCCGTCAAACCACTGTCACCCGGCATGCAGGGCACTCAGCGCCGGCCCAGGGCCTTTTCGACCCCCATGTTGGCCAGTGCGTCGGCGCGCTCATTGCCCGGATCGCCGGCATGCCCTTTCACCCAACGCCACTCGATCTGGTGACCACCGGTGGACACCAGCGCGTCCAGACGCTGCCACAACTCTGCGTTCTTCACAGGCTGCTTGGCAGCGGTCTTCCAGCCCTTGGCTTTCCAGCCGTGGATCCATTCGGTGATGCCCTTGCGCACATATTCGCTGTCCAGGAACAAGGTGACCTGGCAGGGCCGCTTGAGCGCCGTCAGCGCCTCGATCACAGCCATCATCTCCATGCGGTTGTTGGTGGTGCCCAATTCACCACCGAACAATTCTTTTTCGAAGCTGCCCGATTTCAGCAACACGCCCCAGCCACCGGGGCCAGGGTTGCCCTTGCAGGCGCCATCGGTATAGATCACAACATGGTTCAAAACTCAAAATCCTTCTGATTCAAAACGAGACACCGACGGCTGGCCAGCCGCCTGGGTGGGTTGGTGATGCTGGCGGTTCACGGCGGGCACTGACACGCCCGCCGGGCGACGTGAGGTCTTCCAGGCTGGCCCCAGCAGGCGCATGCCCCGTACGCGTTTGACGGCCACCAAGCAATAGGCCGCGCCGAAAATCGGCCACCAGCGCGGGCCGGCTCGGTCCATCCATTCAAACCGACGCAGCCACTGGTCGCTGTCGACCGCAGGCCGGTAACAGCCGAAGTCGGCCTCTTCGACCTCAAAACTCAACAGCCGCAGCCAATCCCGCAGCCGAAGGTAGCCCAGAAAATCCCCCGCGCCTGGCAGGTACAACTGCCCGCAGCCAAAGCGTTGATACAGGTGCTCGCGCCGTTGCCGCGCCCCCCACAGGCTGGTCGGGTTGAAGCAGCAGATCACGACCCGCCCCTCCGGTACCAGCACCCGGGCCACCTCGCGCAAAGTGGTGTGCGGGTCGTGCGACACCTCCAGTGTGTGGGGCAATACCACCAGATCAAGACTGGCCTCCGGAAAAGGCAGCGCTGCAAAATCTGTCACCAGGGCTGCGCGCAGGCCACCCGGGGCGGCTTGTACCGCGGCGCTGTCAACGGCCAGCCACTGGTGCGGCATGCGGTTGCGCCGCAGGGCGTCCAGCTCGGGCAGACCCAGCTGCAAGCTGTGGTAGCCAAAAATATCAGCCACCGCCGCATCGATGCGCGCCTGCTCCCAGGCCATCAGGTAGCGCCCGGGCGGGGTCTGAAACCATTCGTGAAGCGACTGCATGAGCGGGCTGAAAATGCGAAACTCGGCGGCTTGGGCACGCGGGTCGGTGCCGTGAAACCCGGAACAGACGCACCGGGGACAAGCCCCAGAGCATAGCGCCTGCCATCCCCCTGCCAGCCCCTCAACTTTCTATAATCCGCCCGTCCATGACCACACATCTCATTCCCCTGCCGGCTTTTGCGGACAACTACATCTGGCTGCTGCACGACGGTCGGCGGGCACTGGTGGTCGATCCGGGCGATGCCCAGCCCGTGTTGGACGCCCTGGCTGGTCACCCCGGCCTCCAGCTGGAGGCCATTTTGCTGACCCACCACCATGCCGATCACACCGGCGGTGTGTCCGCCTTGCAGGCCCAGACCGGCGCCCGCGTGCTGGGCCCCGCAGGCGAAAAATTACCCGAGCCCGTCACCCGGCTGAACGCGGGTGACCGCCTGGAGGCCGCCGGCTATGATTTTCAGGTGATTGGCGTACCCGGCCACACGGCGGGGCACATTGCCTACTACCTGGAGCGCCCTGGCAGCGAACCGTCAGGCCCCCTGCTCTTTTGTGGCGACACCCTGTTCTCGGGCGGCTGCGGTCGCCTGTTTGAAGGCACCCCGGCCCAGATGCTGGCGTCGCTGGACCGTCTGAGCGCCCTGCCAGGCGACACCCGAGTGTGCTGCGCCCACGAGTACACCCTGTCGAACCTGCGTTTTGCGCTGGCCGTCGAACCCCACAACCAGGCCCTGGTCGATCACCAGGCCCAATGCATCGCACGGCGTGCTCGGCACGAACCCACCCTGCCGTCCACCATCGCTCTGGAGCAATCCATCAACCCCTTCCTGCGCTCGCGCCTGCCCTCGGTGATCGAGGCCGTGCAAGCTCAGGCCCCAGACACCTCCGGCGCCGACGACGCCGCCGTGTTCGCGCAACTGCGCGAATGGAAAAACGACTTCAAATGAAATTGCTCACCGCGGCCTGCCTGGCCGCCCTGTTGTGGCTGACCGGCTGTGCCAGCGCACCCAACCCCAACCCGGCCAGCCCGGAGGCAACCGCCTCCAGCACGACCAGCGCTGCCACCCGACCGTCCGCGCCCCGCTCCCCCATGACCATGACGCTGGGGGGAGCCAACCCCTTGCAACCGATTGCTGCGGCCGAAGCGTACTCGCGCCCCGTAGCCCAGCTGGCGGCACCATCCGACATCTGGGAGCGCATCCGGGCCGGCTTTGCCATGCCCGACCTCGAGACCGACCTCGTGCACGACCGGGAGCAGTGGTATACCGCACGGCCCGACTACCTCAACCGCATGACCGAGCGTTCGCGCAAGTACCTCTTCCACATCGTCGAAGAACTTGAGCGCCGTGGCATGCCCACCGAACTGGCCCTGCTGCCCTACATCGAAAGTGCCTTCAACCCGCAGGCAGTCTCATCGGCGAAGGCTGCCGGCATGTGGCAGTTCATGCCCGCCACCGGAACCACCTTCGACCTCAAGCAAAACGTTTTTCGCGATGACCGGCGCGACGTGCTGGCCTCCACCCGGGCTGCGCTCGATTACCTGCAAAAGCTCTACAACATGTTTGGCGACTGGCACCTCGCCCTGGCTGCCTACAACTGGGGCGAAGGCAGCGTGGCACGGGCCATCGCGCGCAACCAGAAGCAAGGCCTGGGCACCCGCTACGTCGACCTGAGCATGCCCAACGAAACCCGTTATTACGTGCCCAAGCTGCAGGCCGTGAAAAACATCGTGGCCAACCCGGAGCTGTTCCGCGCCGAACTGGCCCTGATCCCCAACCACCCTTATTTCGAAACGGTGGACATCCCGGGCGATATCGACGTCGCCCTGGCCGCCAAGCTGGCCGAGGTGCCGCTGGACGACTTCAAGGCGCTCAACCCTTCGGTGCACCGCCCTGTGATTCTCGCGGCTGGCACGCCGCAGATTCTGCTGCCCTGGGACAACGCCACCATCTTCAAGCGCAACCTTGAGACCTACCACGAGCGCCTGGCCACCTGGACAGCCTGGACGGCCCCCAGCACCATGTCGGTGGCTTCGGCCGCCCAACGCGTGGGCATGAGCGAGTACGACCTGCGCAACGTGAACAACATCCCGCCCCGCATGTTGATCAAGGCGGGTTCAGCGCTGATCGTGCCGCGGCTGGGCGCACTCGACAACGACGTGGGCAGCCTCGTTGCCGATGCCGGCCAACTGGCACTGGCGCCCGAAATCACCACCCGCCGCACGGTCGTCAAGGCCGGCCGCAAAGACACCGTGCTCAGCATCGCCCAGCGCTACAAGCTCACCGTCGGGCAAGTGGCCGATTGGAACGACACCAAGACCTCGGCGGCCTTCAAGGTGGGCCAGTCGGTGATCGTGTACCTGCCCTACCAGCCACGCACCACGAGCTTCGCCAGCCACAGTGGCTCGGCCAGCCATGCGAAGAGCCCGCCCTCGCGCGCCGCGGTGTCCAACACCAGCAGCCGACCCACACGCCAGCCAGCACGCAGTGCGGCGGCACCCAGCCGGGGCACGCCAGCAGCAGCCTCATCCCGCCACAAGCGCTGAGCCACTTGCCGCCTTCAGCACGGCGCCAACGGCGCCAGGCAGCCTGTTGCTTGAATGCCTTGGCGACCGCCTTCAGGCCTTGAGCAGGTCTTTGGCCCGCCGGGCAAATTCGTTGGTGTAGAGGCGTGTGAGTTCCGTGCGTTCAGGGCGGATCGAGGGATCCACCGCCGCCAGGGCTCGCAACGCGGTGCGAGGGCCGTCGTCCGGCACCAGCCCATCGGGCGAGATGGCCTCACGCATCTTGCCAAAAGCCGCGAGATACAGCGCCCGGTCGCCCAGCAGGTAGCTCTCGGGCACCGCTTGCAACAGGTCGGACGGGCCGGCCGTCTGCAACCACTTCAGCGCCCGGACCATCGCATAGGTCATGGCTTGCACCGTGCGCGGGTTCTTCTGGATGAAGGCCACAGGGGCAAACAGACACCCGGCCGGCATGGGGCCACCAAACACCTCGGCGCTGCCACGCAGGGTGCGGGTGTCGGCCACCACCTGCACCTCGTTCTTCTGGGTCAGCATCGTCATCACGGGGTCCACGCTGCTCAGCGCGTCAATGCTGCCCGAGCGCAAGGCGGCGAGCGCGCTGCTGCCCACCCCCACCGCCACCGTGTTGATGTCGGCCATGGGCAGGCCGGCACGGGCCAACAGCAGGCGGCAGACCGTGTCGGTGGACGAGCCAGGGGTGGACACCCCGATGCGACGCCCACGCAGATCCGCCAGGCCCTTGTAGCGCGGCAAGGTGCGGTGCGACACCCCCACCACCACCTGTGGGGCCCGCCCCTGCAGCACAAAGGCCTTGACGGGCAGGCCACGGCTTTGCAGGCGCAACGTGTGCTCGAAGGCGCCTGAGCAAATGTCGGCTCCGCCATCGACAAAGGCCTGCAAGGCCCGGGCACCGCCCTGGAAATCAAGAATCTGTACGTCCAGGCCTTCGGCCTTGAAATACCCCAGTTGCTCAGCGATGGTCAGCGGCAGGTAATAGAACGTGGCCTTGCCACCCACCGCAATCGACACCGTGCTGCGCTCCGGCGCGGCCTGGGCCCGCAACAGCGGGGTGGCCAAAGCCGTGGCCGCCAGCGTCAGAACGCCGCCGAACACACGGCGGTTCAGCCCCAGGGGCGGCCTCATCCTGAAATCTCCTCACGGGGCTGGTAACGCTTCAACATACGACGGAATGAAAAAAATACCCGCATCGGATTCACGCCGTGCGGGTTGGGACCACAGTGTGCCATCTGCCTGTGTCACGGCCATTTCAAGACCGTAGCAAGTGCTCTGTTCTGCCAGGGCATTCAGTGGTAACCGATGAAAAGAATCACCAGGTTCAACAACATCCCCACAGCCCAGGCCGCGCTGCGGGCACTGGAAAGACCACCGACATACATCGTGATGTAGAGGACGCGGGTCAGCACGTACAGAAAGGCCAGGATGTCGAGCAAGGTCTGTGCCGCGCCAAGCTGGTGCGCAATGATGACCGCCGCCATGAAAAACGGCAGGCCCTCGAAGCTGTTGGCCTGGGCTGCATTGGCCCGCGCCCGCCAGTCGGTCTGCCGGGCCATCCATTGACGAGGGTGGTCGTTGTCGTAACCGCCCTGGTTGCGAGGCTTGCCCAGCAAGCCCGACTTGGCAATGCCGGCACACACATAGGGAAGCAGCGCGGCCGCCAGCAGGCACCAGTAGGCGACCGTGAAACGGACGAAATGAAGAGTGTTCATGACAGAAATCTGATCTCGCGGGGCTGTCCCGTGGGCGCAAGGGCCTGCCATGGCCCAGGCATGGCGTGGCTCGGTAGAGCCTAACCCCTCATTACATCACGGGTCGACAGGTGCCGAAGGCAGAAAGGACGCACTGGCGACTCCGGGGACCCTCAACGACGATCCGCCAGCGCGTGGGCAATGGTGCCCAGGTCCACGTATTCCAACTCGCTGCCCACCGGCACCCCGCGGGCCAGGCGTGTCACCCGCAGTCCGCGGGTGCGCAGGCCCTCGCCCACCACATGGGCGGTGGCTTCACCTTCCGCAGTGAAATTGGTGGCCAGGATCACCTCTTGCACCACGCCATCACAGGCCCGCTGAAACAACAGATCGATCCCGATCTCATGGGGCCCGATGCCATCCAGCGGGCTGATGCGGCCCAACAGCACAAAGTACAGGCCCTTGTAGGCCCCGGTGCGCTCCAGCGCAGCCTGGTCTGCCGGCGACTCGACCACGCACAGGCGTGTGGCATCGCGTGCCGGATCGAGGCAAGTGGCACACACCGGCTGCTGGGTGAAGGTGTGACAGCGCTCGCAATGGCGCATGCTGGCACTGGCCTCAAGCAGGGCATGGGCCAGCATCTGAGCGCCCTCACGGTCGTTTTGCAACAGGTGATAGGCCATGCGTGAGGCCGACTTGACGCCCACCCCCGGCAAGCGTCGCAACGCCTGCACCAGCGCGTCCAGCGAGTGCGTGTCCGAACTCATGGCCTCAGTGCCGCAATGCGGCCCAGCAAAGACAAGGCGGTGGATCTCAGAACGGGAACTTCATGCCGCCTGGCAGGCCAGGCATGCCGGCCGTGAGCTTGGACATCTTCTGCTCCGAGGTTTCCTCGGCCTTGCGCACGGCCGCATTGAAAGCCGCCGCCACCAGGTCTTCAAGCATGTCCTTGTCATCGGCCAGCAGGCTGGGGTCGATGGTGACGCGCTTGACGTCGTGCTTGCAGGTCATCAGCACCTTCACCAGGCCCGCGCCCGACTCACCTTCGACTTCGATGTGGGCGAGTTCTTCCTGGGCCTTCTTGAGGTTGTCCTGCATGGCCTGGGCCTGCTTCATGAGGCCGGCGAGTTGTCCCTTGTTGAACATGATCGGAAGTCTTTCTAGGAAAGTGATTGAAGAAAAGAACAGAAAAATTCAAGGCCTCAGCAACTGTCGGCCCCATCAGGCCGACTTGATGCTGCCGGGCACGATTTTCGCGCCAAAGTCGCGCATGACCGATTGCACAAAAGGATCACCCAGGATGATCTCCTCGGCCAGCTTATGCCGCGCCGCCGCCGCCGCCGCATTGCGCCGCGCCGGGCTGTCGATCACCACCCCCAACTCGACCGTGATCTGACTGGCCAGGCCGGCTTGTTGCAAGGCCTGGCGCAGGCGCTCACGGCTGTTGGGTTGGTTGAGCGACTCGCGCTCGACCCGCAACATCCAGTGCTGGCCATCCCGCGCCACCAGTTGGGACTGCAGCGCCAGCTCACGCACCAGGGCGGTGATGGCCTCGGCCGCCGCCAGCTGCTGCACCGTGGTGTGCCAGAACTCGCCGTCTTCGGTCGGGGTGAAGGTGGGGGCCACCCTGGAAGCTGCATGCACGTCGTAACGGGCCTGCGTGCGCTCACCCGGCTCGGGTTGCACGCGCACCGGCACGGCCATCAGCTCGGGAGGCGGTAAACCGGCCCCTGCGCCGGACGGCGAATCGCCGGGTTCACGGACGGGCAAGGACACGCCGCGGGTCGGCACCGGGGTCACGGCCACCGAGCCATCGTCGGGCCACTCATCGGCCCACGGCGGCGGCCCGCCGGCATCGCCGTCGTCGGACGACTCGCTCCAACGGCCGTCCTGAGCCGTGGGCTCGGGGCTCGGCGCCGGCGCTGCGGCTTGCGCGGGCGGTGGCGACGGGGCCACTGGGGCTGCTGGGGCAATCGGGGCAATCGGGGCGCCAGGGGTTACAGACCTCACAGAGACCGGCGTCATGCTCACCGGGGCCGGCCTGGGCAAAGACGGTGCCTCAGCCGCGGCGGTGCGAACGACAGGCTCGGACGATGGGGCTGGCGTGCTGGCCTGCACGGGGGCTGGCGCGACCACCCGCGGAGCCACAGCAGCGGCAGCCGGTGGTGCCGAAACAGGCGCAGCGAAAGGCACGGAGTCGGGTGAAGAAGCAGGCTTGGAAGCCACCACTGCGGGCGTCTGAACCGCCGCTGCAGCAGGCTCAGGGGCTGCTGACGCCGGTTTCAGAGTTTTTTTTTCAGCCAAGCCGGTTTCGCTGCGTGGGTGGCCTGTCTTGAAGGCCAGCAAACGCAGCAACACCATGGTCAAGGCCGCGTATTCATCGGGGGCCAGCCCCAGCTCGGCGCGGCCATGCAGACACATGCTGTAAAGCAACTGGGTCTCGTCAGGGGGCAGCAGCTCGGCCAGACGCGCGATCTCGCCCGCCTCAGGGTCGGTCGGGTCCAAGGCGGCAGCCATCTGCGGCACCGCCTGAAACACCGCCATGCGTTGCAGCACAGCGCTCATCTCTTCCAGCGTGGAGGCTGCCGACAAGCCATTGAGGCGCAGGGCATCGGTGGTCTCGACAACGCTGCGGCCATCGCTGGCCGCCAGGGCTGCAATCACGCGAAACACATGGCTGCGGTCCACACTGCCCAGCATCTGCCGCACGCCGGTTTCCAGCAATTCGCCACTGCCAAAGGCGATGGCCTGGTCCGTCAAGGACAGCGCGTCACGCATCGAGCCCCGGGCGGCCCTGGCCAGCAATCGCAAGGCGCCTTCTTCGGCAGGCACCGACTCCAGGGCCAACACCCGGGTGAGGTGCTCCAGCACCGTCTCGGGCGCCATGGGCCGCAGATTGAACTGCAGGCAACGCGAAAGCACCGTGACCGGCACCTTCTGTGGATCGGTGGTGGCCAGCACGAACTTGAGATACTCGGGCGGCTCTTCAAGCGTCTTCAACATCGCGTTGAACGCGGTGTTGGTCAGCATGTGCACCTCGTCGATCATGAAGACCTTGAAGCGCCCCTGCACAGGTTTGTAGACCGCCTGCTCCAGCAGGGACTGAACCTCATCCACCCCCCGGTTGGAGGCCGCATCAAGCTCGGTGTAATCCACAAAGCGACCGCTGTCGATGTCGGTGCAAGCCTGACACACCCCGCAAGGCGTGTTGGTGATGCCCCCCTGCCCATCGGGGCCCACACAGTTGAGCGACTTGGCCAGGATGCGCGACACCGTGGTCTTGCCCACCCCACGGGTTCCCGTGAACAAGTAGGCATGGTGCAGGCGCTGGGTCTGCAAGGCGTTGCCCAGGGCTTGCACCACGTGCTCTTGCCCCACCATTTCCGTGAAATTGCGGGGGCGGTACTTTCGGGCGAGCACAAGATAGGACATGGGGTGAGATTCTATGTGCCCCGGCCAGCCCCTTGGCACCAGCCTCTTCACATTGGCTTCAGGCCTCTGGCTCAAAATAACCCTTTTTGAAGCGAGGGAGTTCCTCCATGCGTTCCTTGACACCCAAAAACAGATACGGCATGCCCAGCTTGGCACTGCATTGGTTCATGGCCTTCCTGCTGGTCGCCCTGGTGATCTGCGTCGAGCTGCACGAGCTGTTCCCCAAGGGTGATCCGCTCAGGGCAGGCCTGGTGGCCTGGCACTTCCGCCTCGGCCTGGCCGTGTTCGTGCTTGTTTGGTTGCGCCTGGTGCTGCGCTGGGTCGACCGCACCCCCGCCATCACCCCAGCACCGCCCCGCTGGCAAACCGGCCTGAGCCACGCCGTGCAGGGCCTGCTCTACCTGCTGATGATCGCCATGCCCCTGCTGGGCTGGGCCGTACTCAGCGCCAAGGGCCGCACCATCCCCTTCTTCTGGGGCATCGAATTGCCGCCCCTGGTGGCCCCGGACAAGGCATTGGCCCACACCCTGATGGAACTGCACGAAACCGGCGCCACCATCGGCTACCTGCTGGTCGGCCTGCACACCGCCGCTGCACTGCTGCATCACTATGTCGTGCGCGACAACACCTTGCTGCGCATGCTGCCCTGGCAACACACGACCAAACATTGACGCCAACCTGAGCGGCCATTGCCCGGAACACCCTTCGCCATCGCATATACTCGTCGCTGACGGGCCTCCCCGCATGGTGAAGCGGCCAACCGGGTCAGGTGGGGAACCAAGCAGCCCTAACTGTGGAGCCAGTGCCGGGGGTAAGGCTCGTCAACTTTCAACCAAAAAGTGTTTGCAGATCAATAACTTAAGGTCTGACAAGCACTTACAAGCCCCCTCCTGTATCACTTCGCTGTGTCACTTTCCCAACGTTTTGCCCCGGGAACTGACATGGCATAAGTCGAAGGACTCCACCTTCGGGAGTCTCGCTGGTACGTCCGCATCATCGTCCCCAAGGACCTCAAAGAGGCCTTCGGCAAGGACCGCCTTACCCTCGCCCTGAACACCTCGGACCGGAAAGAAGCCGTCCGCCTCGCCACCCTGAAGCGGGCCGAATGGGTCTCAGTGTTTGAGGCCAAGCGCCGGGAACTCTCCCCCAGCAAGCTGGACAGCATCTCCCCCGAGTTGGCCCAGCATCTGGCCGAACGGGTCTATGCACGGGTGCTCATGGAGGATGACACCATGCGCCAAGAGCCCGAGGTCTTGAACGAGATTGCCTACGTCCTGGGCATCGACAAGAGCGCCCCGCGCATCTTCGACCCGCCCGAGAAGCGCCCACCCAGAAACGCCCTGGATGGCCTCAATGACACGGAGTTCCAGGCCCTGGTCCGCCTCAGCGAAGGCTTCGCCCAAGGGGCCGCCGCAGCAGCCGCACGGCAACGCCTGAGCGTGATGATTCCCATGATGGAGAAGGAGGCCCGGGAACTGGGTCTGACCTACTCCCTGCATACCCCCGGAGTGAAGGAGGCGCTGGCGCTGTGCTTACAAGCCCGGCAAAAGGCCTGGGATGACATCCTCGAACGGAACAAGGGCAAAGCCATCCCCACCCCGACACCCTCGCCTGCCACCATCGTGACCCCGAGGCCAGCTCAGGACGCACCCAAGACCCTCAGAGCCGTTTTCGAGCGCTGGAAAGCATCGGGGGCTACCCCTCGCTCCGAGGACTCCATAGCGGCCTATGGGCGGGCTATGAGCCAGTTTGAGAGCCAGCACCCGAACAAGCCCCTGACGGAGTTCAATGGCGACCTGGGGGATCAGTACCGGGCATGGCTCCTGGAGAACTGCAACACCCCGAAGACCGCCCACGACCGCCTCACGGCCATCAAGTCCCTGCTGAAGTACGCCACCGAGACCCTGGAGTGGCTGCCCAAGCAACCGTGGCGAGGGCTGGACATCAAGGCCACCACCACGAACAAGCGCCGCCCGTGGTCTTCAGCGGAGCTTCAACTGTTCTTTGGCTCCCCCCTGTATCAGCAAGACACCCTGCCCGACCACAACTTCTCGGGCCGAGAGGCGGCCTACTGGGTGCCCCTGCTGGGGCTGTTCACGGGTGCCCGCCTGGGTGAGCTGTGTCAGTTGCGAACCGGGGACATCCAGTCCATGGAAGGCATCCCCATCCTGGTCTTGACCGACGAGGGCGAAGGCCAGAGCATCAAGAGCGAGGCAGGCCATCGCAGCGTCCCGATTCACAGCGAACTCATCCGCCTCGGGTTCCTGGACTATGTGGAGACTGTCCAGGCCTCGGGCAGTCACTCACTTTGGCCCGCGATGCGGATACGTGAAGGTAAACCCAGTGACTTCTTCGGACGGTGGTTCAAGGACCATCGGCACTCACTGGGTCTCACAGAGTCACGCCCCGACTTCCATTGCTTCAGGCATACAGTCCGCCCCCTGATGCGTCAGGCAGGGTTCTCGGAGGAGACCCAGGACAAGGTGACCGGGCACAAAGCGCGGGGAAGCGTGGGCACCGTGGTCTATGGTCACTGGACCCCGAAAGAGATTCAGGCCGCTGTGGAAGCGATCCAGTACCCGCACCTACAGCTTCCGAAACTGAGCTAAACCTCTGCGACTACAGGGTCTCTGTGGCCGTAATGCCCACGTAAACCTTGTGTGAAGAATTTGGGAAAATTGACACAAATGATGCACACTTTTCAGTAGCAAAACAAACTTCCCCGCCCAAAAATAGGAGCAATGCGATGGGTCTTCTTCGTCAATTCAAGATCGGAACTCGACTGTCTGCGGTCTTTGGTCTGTTGGTTGCTTTACTCATCGGCCTGGGGGCATTGGGGATCTACCAGGGTCAACAAGCCCACTTCTACACAAACGACCTCGCCACCAACTGGCTGCCCAGTGTCAAAGTTCTTGGCGAAATCCGGAATGAATTCACGGCAGTCCGTCGCTACTCGCTAAACCATGTTTTGGCCTCGACTCCACAGGAGAAGAAGGAGTATCACGACCAGATTCAGGAGATCATCGACAAGCACGTGCCTGCTCTGCTCAAAGAATACGAGCCGATGATCGCCACGCCGGAGGAGCGCAAAGCCTACGAAAAGGACATGGAACTCTGGGCCACCTACAAAGAGTTGCTTGCCAAGCAGTACGCACTTTCCGACGCAGGAGAGGGCTCATTGAACGAGGCTCGGCAGTTTGCCAATGGCCCCATCAAGAACGACTTCACCAATCTCATGACAGCAGTGAACCGCTCGATTGACATCAATCTTGAGGGAGCAGCCAACTCAACAAGGGAATCCGAGGTTTCGTTCACGCGCACTATTTGGATATCGGTCGGAGTCATCATTTTTGCCGTCGTCCTAGGGGTCTTGCTTTCCATCGTGACAACCCGCTCCATTGTTCAACCACTCGCCGAAAGCGTGGTCATCGCAGAGGCCGTGGCACATGGTGACCTGACCTCTGAAATTCATGTTGAAGGCAAGGACGAACCAGCGGAACTTCTGCTGTCGCTCAAGCACATGAACGACCGCTTGGTTGAGGTGGTGACCCAAGTTCGCAACAGTAGCGACAGCATCGCAACGGGCTCATCCGAGATTGCAACCGGGAACGCGGACTTGAGCCAGCGTACCGAGTCACAAGCCAGTAACCTCCAGCAAACAGCCGCCTCGATGGAGCAGTTGACCAGCACAGTGAAGACGAATGCGGACACCGCGCAGCAGGCCAACCGGCTGGCAACGGATGCATCCCATGCTGCTGAGAAGGGTGGCGAGGTCGTGGGTCAAGTCGTCAAGACGATGCAGGAAATCTCTGCGGCCTCCAACAAGATCAGCGACATCATCGGCACCATCGACGGAATCGCTTTCCAAACCAACATCCTGGCTCTGAATGCAGCCGTTGAAGCCGCCCGTGCAGGCGAACAGGGCCGGGGCTTCGCCGTGGTCGCGAGTGAGGTTCGCTCCTTGGCCCAGCGTTCAGCCGAAGCAGCCAAGGAAATCAAGACCCTCATTGGCGGCAGTGTCGAGAAGGTCGAAGCCGGAACCCAGTTGGTTGACGAAGCAGGCCACAGCATGATCGAGATCGTGGAGCAGGTGAAGCGGGTGGGTTTGTTGATCAACGAAATCTCGAACGCCTCCCATGAGCAATCGAGCGGCATCGCCCAAGTGGGTGACGCGGTGAATCAGCTCGATCAGGTCACCCAGCAGAACGCGGCCTTGGTCGAGGAGAGTGCTGCCGCAGCCGCCAGCTTGCGCAGTCAAGCAGCCGCTTTGGCTGAGGTCGTGGCAACCTTCAAGCTCGCCGGGCACCTGCCAACTCGTTCTCAAGGGGCTCTTGGCTACGCACGGGCATTGCCTGCCTGAGCGCCAGTGCGATCGTGGGGCAGGGTAGCGACCGCCTCATGCCCTCCCAGCGGGTTGAAGACCACTGGACGCATAGGTCACCCCCTACCTGAGGACCACGTACTGGACCCTGCTGAGGTGGTCTCAAGGTGGCACCAGTAGCCCATCTTCAGGCCCATCTCAGGGAGCCTCATTGATGAGGAGGAACTTAGATTCCCCCTCCCCCGGGTAGCACCTGAAGGCCATCTGCTGGCCCCCTCTCATGTGGTCTTACCGTGGCCCCAGCAGGCCACCTTCAGGCAGGCCTCAAGGTAGGTCTTGACAGGTCCAAAAACACTTGATCCACCTGATGCAGGTCTCCTAATACATGGGGAGACAAATTCCCCCTCACCCTGGATCAGACCAATCCCAGGTCCTAGACTTCACGGAGGTACGCCGAATCGGCAACCACAGCAACCTCCCACTCAGGGTGCCTGTCCAGAAGCCCAGCAATGGCCCTGGAAGCCACCCTCTCGAACCCCAGAACGGGTGCCGTTGCATCCCGCTGAACATGCAACCCGAAGCGGGGGAAGTTCAGGTAGAGGGAGCCCCAAGAGATTTCGATGGTGCGGGTAGCGGTGGTCAGTGTCATGTGAATTGATCCGGTTGAGGTTGATGACTGCGCCAAGCGGCGCGGGCCGGATCATCTGGGTGAAGGAGGTCTGAAGCGCTCAAGCCCCCATGCTCAACTCAGCGTGGTTGACACTCCCGGATGCGGGAATAATGGAGCTTCGCAGTGACCCCGAGGTGTATCACTTGAGGGAAAATAATATCACCTAAGTTGTTGATTTAATTGAAATATTCTGAATTTTTGGCAGCGGTAAGGCTCGTCAACTTCTTCTCACAAATCGTTGGCTTTCAAGCACTTGGTCCGGGCCACCGGCGCAAGATGACGATTTGCAGCACTCTTGCCTGGCATCAAACCCTGAACCTCAGGGTGGCTCATGGGACCCAGCATGCAGCAGATGCCAAGCCATTGAAACCCGCCTGAGCACCTCACACGCTGGGCAATCTGGTTTTGGCTCTCCGGCTGGTTCAAGGTCTCATCGACAAGCCTGCGCACAGGCAGTGTCACGACTTGCGCGATCCAACACTGCCTGAGCCCTGCCGACGAACGCGAAAACCCCATGCGCCGAGCAGCGCCAGACAACAGGCTGTCCCCATCAAACCGAGGGGGGACATTGCCGGTATGGAGGTTGACGGAGGGATCACCGGAACAACCGGATCAGCGATCAGGCCTAAAGTCGGATCGCTGTCGCCAACGCCGTTGTCAGTGACGCTGAAACTGACACTTTGGCCGTTGTTGCTGAACACCACCCCGGGCACCTGGAACCAGGTCGAACTGGACGCCCCGGCCGTGGCAGGGCCATATTTGTATAAAACGGTACCCGAGGGCAGTGCCTGCGCGAAATTGAGCGTGATGGTGATGGTGGCCCCAGATCCACAGTTGTTGGTGGTGAACTGAAAACCCGCCCCAGCCACCTGAACCCCTGCCGGTGGACCACTGCCCCCCACACTGGATGGGATGACGAATTGCTGAGTATTGAAGGCGCAACCACCATTGCCACCGCTGAGCGAGGCACCTGTGCCACTGACATAGGTCGCTACATTGGAGTTCTGTTGGTTGTTTTGATTGAATGAGTTGAAGGACAGAACACCGCCCTGCGCATTGTTGGAGGCCACGCCCGCCGTGCTGTTGAAGAATATGCTGGTTTGCCCCAGATTCAGCAGGGCAGCGGCTTGGTTGGCAACGCCTACCGCGCAATTTGAAAAGGTTGAATCCGAGACATCAACCAGGGCCCCCGCTGCGCCGGCCTCCACGAGCAAGCAATTTTGGGCGTAGCCGAACACATCGACATGTTCCAGCACCAGGTTGGTGGCTGATTTCAGTCGAATGCCATTGTTGCCTGTACCTCCATAGCCGTTGAAGCTGAGATTGCGCAGAATCACCGCGCCTGCCGCCGGGTTGCTCAGGTTGATGACCAGTGAGTCGGCCGCGGCGATGCCGCCCAGGGCAGCCACTTGACCACCACCACCATCAATGGTGACGGGCTGCGTGATGGTGACTGTGGCCGGTGTCGCGGCGCTGCCGCCGATTTGGCTCCCATCAAAAACCCCGGGGTCCAGAAAATCAACCTCGCCACCGCTTGCTGTTTTCAAAAGGGCGCCCGCAAGTGTTGCGCATGGGGCAGTTCTGCTGCAGGGGTTGACATCATCGCCAACTCCCGAAACCCAGGTTCGGCTTGCCTGAGCCCACGCAGGACTGCCAAAAAACATGCAACACACGCCAAGCACAATCGCCTGGCACCACAACAACTGCCGCAGCTTGTTCATGATGCTGCCCTTCTTTATGAGCCATCAGTTGTTGGACACGGTGCCTGAGAAGCTACCGTTGCTTGTATTTCCTTGAACCTGGTTGTTCCCGAAGCTGTTGATGACACCGCCGCCGCTGGGGTTGATACCCACAGGATTGCCGAAAACCACGGAGTTCGATAGTTGCACCGAGGCACCCGAGCCAGCAGCCAACACCCCATTGCCGCAAGGTGTCACAGGATTGCAAGTGGTCAGGCTCATGATGAACCTGGAGCGCTCCACAGAAACCGTGGCCGTTCCTCCAGTCACGTTTACCGCCAAACCATTGCCAGAGTTACTCACGGTGGTGTCCAGAATTTCAACCAATGGCGCCCCGCTTGAGACGCTGATGGAAATCCCATTCGAGCCGAAGCGGTCGACCTGGACGTTTTGAATGCGCAGGCTGGCACCGCTCGTGAACAAAATGCCCGACAAGCCCGGCGATCCAGTCCCGGCCAGGCCGTTGAAGCGAAGGTTTCGCAGAATCACAGCGTCATTGACACCCGCAGCAACAACGATCCCGTTGGTTCCCGCCACCAGTACGCTAGCCACCTGTCCGCCACCGCCATCCAATGTGATGGCCTTGGTGATGGTCAGCGCACCAAAGCCGGCAGGGTCGAGCGCATCAATTTCGCCACCTGCTGCCGTCTTGGAAATGGCACCAGCCCAGGTTTTGCACGGCGCCGTCCGCGAGCAGGGGTTGGCATCGTCCCCAACGCCCGAAACCCAGGTTCGAGTGGCCTGCGCATGGCCCAGCAGCGGAAACGCCAGTACCAACGCAGCCACCCAGAGGCTCCCGCGGACCAAACCTCTGAACCAAAAAACTCGAATCACAGGTGTAAACATGTCAGATCCGTTTCGTTGAAGGGGGCCACCGGCGTCAAGCCGTAGAACCGGCGTCGATCAGAGTACCCTCATAACTGGGTAATCCGACGCAACCTTGATGCTCAAGCATCATGATCAATGTTGTTACGAATTTTTGCAATAAGGTTGGTTTGAATGGTTCCGCAACGTGGCCCCACCGTTCTCGCCGTCTTTGCGTCTTTGATCAACTCAAGCGACTGAAAGCACGGGTGCCCAAGCAGCGCCTTCAGCCCACATCCCGGCCCGCCGCCCTGAACAGCATCCGTTGAAACGCATCAAATGCCTTTTGCATCACCGCCGACTTGTAAGGGAAGAGGCCGGCAGGGTCGGTGTCGTGAATCCAGCTCTGGTTGTCCGCTTCGAACAGAAGCAGTTGACCGTCTTGGGTTTCAGTGCAGTCCAGCACGAGGTAGTCCAGTCCCATGCGCCGGGCGATTTCGGTCAGGGCGCCGGCGTGCCGACGCCCGAAGCCCGCCTCGAAACCTTGCATGAAATCAGCTTCTTCGACGCGAAGTGCGGCTTGTTGAGTCATCGGTGCCGAGTAGTAATGCACCATCCAATGGGACGAGATCGCCATGTGGCAGGCATAGGCCTGCCCCTCGATGAGCGCGATGCGGCATTTGCGATAGAGGCCGTCCGGGCCCGAACTGTCGATGAACTGCGACACGTAGAACTCGGCTTCGGCGTGTTGGGCGAGGTAGTGCTGCAGGTCGCTGAGATACCCGATCCGGGCCAGCCCCTGGCCGCCCTGGGTGCCCAGCGGCCGGACGGTGCAAGGCAGTTCCGTCCATCGCAGCAGATCGGCACGAGAAAGCCGCCGCGTCCGCGGCAGCAGCAGCCCAGGAATGCCGCCGAGCAGACGGCCTAGCTGGTCGCGCAAGCAGTTTCGAAGGTGCTCGGGCCGATTCAAGACCGGACGAGGCCAATGCAGAAGCAACTGCTCGATGCGGTGCAGGCTTGCGTCGTTGCGGCCCGACGAGGCCAGCGCCACAAAGGCCACATCGTGCTCAGGCAGGGCATCAGGCCATGGGGCCTCGGGCAGGACATACAGCAGGGTCAACTCGATGTCGCTGTCCTCCAGAAGGAAGTCAACTGGCGTGTTGTCCATCATGCCTCCGGGCCCCATCAGCACCAACAAACGCAAGCGCGGCTCTGCGCAGCCTTCGATGCGAAAGACCGTGCGGTTCTGCAAGGCCTGTTGCTGCATTTCCATCGCCAATTCGGTGTCGCCAAGGCCCAACATCTGATAGTGCAGGCGCATGTAGAAATTGGCCAGATCAGGCTCGGCACCGGTCTGCTGAAGCAGTTGGGGCCATTGCTGCGCTGTGCAGCGGCTCAGGCCCAACGCCCCCGGGATGGCGGGGAGGTTCATGGGCACCAAACGAGGCATGTGCATACCGTTCGTGCCTTCACCTGTTCGATTCAGGCGGGCTGGCTGAAACGCCGTTCCAGCGCCTCGCGCCCCTGGGGGCTCGTCATCAGCACCAGGGTATTGCCCGGCTGCAGCCAATGGCTTTCATCGGGATTGAAAATCCAAGCCCCGCCTTCGTGGGCGGCCAGCACCACATAGTCGCGCGAGCGAGGCACGGCCTCGCTCAGCGCGCAAGGCACAAAGCCCGCTGGCAGCACCAGTTCCTCCACCCGCATGGCCTCGTCGCTGTGCAACATCTGATCCATGAAATTGACCACATGCGGCCTCACCATGGCCGAGGCGATGCGCATGCCGCCGGTGAAGTCGGGTGACACGATCTCGTCCGCGCCCGCCCGACGGGCTTTTTTCTCGTTGCGGATGTCGTGCAGCCGCACCACCACCCGCACCGCCGGGTTGATCAGCTTGACCGACAGCGACACCATCAGGTTGTGACTGTCGTCGCCCGTGACGGCAAACACCCCGGCCGCACGGCTGAGGCCGGCGCGCAGCAGGGCTTCATCGTCTGCCGCGTCCTCGTGCAGGTACAGCGCGTCGGGGTGGTGCTCCAGCCACGAATCCAGCACCTGGCGATCGGTTTCAACCACCACGTAGCGGCGCCGGGTCAGGTCCAGTTCGTCGGCCACATTGGAGCCCACCCGCCCGATGCCGCACACAATGTAATGACCGCTGAGGCGGTCCAGTTCCTTTTGCATCCGCCGTCTCCTGATGGCCGCATTGAGGTCGTAGTCCACCAGCAAGGCCACCATGGTGGAAAACAGGTAACTCATGGTGCCGATGCCCACCACCGCAATCAGCACGGTGAACAAGCGCCCCATGGGGTGAGTGGACAGGTCAACCGTCTCTCCATAGCCAATCGTGGCGATGGTGATGAAGGTCATGTAGAAGCTGTCAATCCAGGTGGCCGTGGGTCTTCCGATGTAGTGGTAGCCCAGCGTGCCGGCGATCTGAATCAGCAGCAACAGCACCAAACCTCGGGCCAAGCCTGAGAAATGTCTGCCGGGAAAGCGTTTGGACAAAGGTGCACCACCGAATTGAATCGGCCGGATTGTGCCACTCACCCGGCCAATCAAGCCGCTTGGACTGACTTCGACCCGTTCAACGGAGACGATGCAGGATCCCAAATCGGTTTAGAGTGGTTTGCCATCATCCTTGATGGTCTGCTTTTTGCTCCGCTTCAACATGTCAACCCTCCTGCTCGACAGACCGGCCCTGAAGTTCAAGCTCAGACAATGGGCGCATGAGCACGATCAAGTAGCCTCCCAGGCCGGTGAGATCAACCTGGCCCGCATGCGGATGCTGACGCCGCTGCTGGCAGGGCTGAGTGCGCTCTCAACCCTGATCTTTGCCTTTCGGCTGGTGTTGCTGGAGAGCGCCGGCACCTCGCGCGACTGGCTGTTCGGATTGCTCTGGGCCCACCTGACCATGACGCTGCTGATGCTCGCCTTCATGGGGCTGAACCACCACCTGAGACACGGAGCCCGGCGCCTCGCGGGGCAGGTGTTGCCACTGGCCTGGCTGATCACCGTGTTGGCCTATGCCACCGTGCTCACGTGCATCGATCAGTGGGTCACCCCAAACATCACCCCTTTTGTGTTGGGCAGCATGCTGGCGGGCCTGCTGCTGCACCTGAGGCCGCGCGAATCGGCCGCCTTGTTTGCCCTGGCGGCGTTGGGCTTTCTGGCGGGCCTGGGCCTGACGCAGGCCCAGCCCGAAAGCCTGCTCTCCAACCGCCTCAACGGCATGTGCGCCTGCCTGCTGGGGCTCACGCTGTCGGTGTTGCTGTGGCGCAAATTTGCCATGATCACCTTGCAGCAGCGCGCCCTTGAAAAAGCCAACCAGGCGCTGCAGACCAAACAGCGCGAGCTGGAGCGCCTGACCCGGGTCGATGGCCTGACAGCCCTGCTCAACCGGACCACCTTCGTCGAGCTGACGCGCAACGAACTGGCCCGGGCCCGGCGTCAGGGCACGCCCACCACCTTGCTGCTGCTGGACCTGGACCACTTCAAACGGGTCAACGACACCTGGGGCCACCCTGCCGGCGACGAGGTGCTGCGCCATGTCGCCACCTTGTGTGCCGGCACGGTGCGCAGCACCGATCTGGTCGGTCGCCTGGGGGGTGAAGAGTTCATCGTGCTGCTGCCCGCCACACGCCCCGAAGCCGGGCGCATCCTGGCCGAAAAGCTGCGCCTGCGCGTCCAGAACACCCCCGCCGGGGTCCAGGGTCGTCCTCTGACCATCTGCGTCAGCATCGGCCTGGCCAGCACGGCGCCTGATGCCGATGCCAGCTTCGACACCCTCTACGCAGCGGCAGACCATGCCCTCTACCAAGCCAAGCAATGGGGTCGCAACCGGGTCGTGTAAAGCCTCGGTAACAGGGTCAACCTCGCCATTCGTTGGGCGTTATCGGTATCAGAATGCTGACAAAAGGTCTTACATGCTCAACACGCCCCCCACCCGCTCACTGATCGCCTTGGCCGCACTGGCCATCGGCGCCAGCCTCACTGGCTGTGTCGTGGCCCCCATGCCCGCACGCCCTGTGGTGGTGAACCCTGGGCCGGTCTACGTCGCGCCCGCCCCGGTGTATGTGGCGCCCACCTATGCCAGTCCGGGCGTGGGCTGGGTCTGGGTCCAGCACCCCCGCTATGGCTGGGGCTGGCATCACCCCGACCACGGCTGGCACCGCGGCTGGCGCTAAGCCACCGGCGATGGCAAGGCCCGCTTGCCCGGGTCAGGCGGTGATCTGCGTGGCCAACCAGCGCAACACTCCCTGGCCAGCCTGACGCCCGGTGGCCGCACAGGCGGTCAACAGGTAGCCACCCGTAGGGGCCTCCCAGTCGAGCATCTCACCGGCACAGAACACGCCCGGGCAGGAGCGCACCATCAGGTCGGTATCCAGGCCCTCGAAAGCCACGCCACCCGCGGTGCTGATGGCCTCGTCCAGCGGCCGGGTTGCCAACACGGTGACGGGTAGTGCCTTGATGGCCGCCGCCAGTTGGACAGGATCGTTCATCTGCTCCCGGCTCAGCAATTCGTTGAGCAAGCCCATCTTGATGCCTTCCAGCCCCAGCCGCCCTTTCAGATGGCTGGACAGCGAACGCGAGCCGCGGGGGTGGCGTACCTCGGCCAGGACCCGTTCTGCCGAGTGGTCGGGTAGCAGATCCAACTCGAAAGTGGCGCTGCCGTGCCGTTCAATGCCACGCCGCAAGGCCGGTGACACCGCGTAGATCAGGCTGCCCTCCACCCCGCTGGCGGTGGCCACAAACTCGCCGCGGCGCTCGAACAACTGGCCCTGCTCGTCCACATGGCGCAGAGCCACCGACTTGAAGGGCTGCCCCGCAAAACGCTCGGCAAAGAAGGGGGTCCAGCCGGTCTTGGGCGTGGCTTCGTGGCCCAGCAATTCGCCCATGAATTCGCGCCGTGATTCGCCCCGCCCATTGGCGGTGGCAGCCACTTCAAAGCCGCAATTCGAGGGCCGCAACGGTGCCACGGCCACGCCACGTGCCTGCAGCCAGGGCACCCAGGCCCCGTCCGAGCCCAGACGCGCCCAACTGGCGCCGCCCAGGGCCAGCACCACAGCCCGCGCCACCACCGCCACCGGCCCTTGCGGGCCCTGCAGCAGCAGCGCCCCCGAGGTGTCCCAGCCCAGCCAGCGGTGGCGCATGTGGAACTGCACGCCCATGCCGCGCAGACGATGCAGCCAGGCCCGCAGCAGCGGCGCGGCCTTCATGTCGGTCGGAAAAACCCGCCCGGAACTGCCCACAAAGGTCTCGATGCCCAAACCCGCCGCCCAGGCCCGCAACTCGGGCCCACCCCAATCCTGCATCGCAGGCTCCAGCGCAGCCCTGGCCTCGGCATAGCGGCTCATGAAGGGGTCATGCGGCTCGGAATGGGTCAGGTTCAACCCCCCCTTGCCCGCCAGCAGAAACTTGCGCCCCACCGAAGGCATGGCGTCGTACAGGTGTACCGGCACCCCGGCGCTGGCCAGCACCTCGGCCGCCATCAGGCCGGCCGGGCCTCCTCCGATCACCACCACAGGGGCCGCGTCAGGATGCGCAGGAGCCAAAGCCGAAGAGGCCACGGAAGAAGTCGAAGAAGCAACAGAAGTCATGAAGGCAGGCAAATCAGAAAAAAGGCGTGGTGAACACCACTCAGCGGCGTCACCCGGGTTGCAAGTATGCGTGACACGCCCCGGGCTTTCCCCGACGGCCGTCCGCACAACACCTGCCTGATGGCTTTTGCCTATGTCACCCATAGGCGCCCGATGCCCCATCAAAGGACTTGGTTTCTGTCACAATGCCGCCAACTCCAGCGCATCTATCCTTTTCTTACGCTTCATCCCAAGGAAACGACACCATGGCCAGCGACCTGATCAAACACATCTCCGACGCCTCCTTCGAAGCCGACGTTCTGCAAGCCGACAAGCCCGTGCTGGTCGACTACTGGGCCGAATGGTGCGGCCCCTGCAAGATGATCGCCCCCATCCTGGACGAAGTGGCCACCGGCTACGAAGGCAAGCTGCAAATCGCCAAGATGAACGTCGACGAAAACCGCGACATCCCGGCCAAGTTCGGCATCCGCGGCATCCCCACCCTGATGCTGTTCAAGAACGGCCAGTTGGCCGCCACCAAGGTGGGCGCCCTGAACAAGGCTGCGCTCACGGCTTTCATCGACCAGCAACTGGCCTGATGCCCGAGCGGCCCGCCCTGTGCGGGCCGTGTTTTGCAGGCGCCCGCTGCGCTGAAACGGGCGGCCTGATTTTCCTGTCATAATCAGCGCAATTCATCGGACGGCAGACCAACCTTCCGAATCGAATGTCCGGTTTGCGAGGCCTCTCTCGCCTCCCCCCAAACCTCCCCCGAATCAGTCAGCCCGCAAGGGATTTTTTGGCGACCCCTGTCCGGGTCAGTCCACGCAGGACCCTCCATGCATTTGAACGAACTCAAGGCACTCCATGTGTCTGAAGTGTTGAAGCAAGCCGAAGAGCTTGAGATCGAAAACACGGGCCGCATGCGCAAACAGGAGCTGATGTTTGCGATCATCAAGAAGCGCGCCAAGGCCGGCGAGCAGGTGTTCGCCGACGGCGTCCTGGAAATCCTGCCGGATGGTTTCGGGTTTCTGCGCAGCCCGGACAGCAGCTACACCGCCAGCACCGACGACATCTACATCTCCCCGAGCCAGGTGCGCCGCTTCAACCTGCACACCGGCGACATGATCGAAGGTGAAGTGCGCACCCCCAAGGACGGGGAGCGTTACTTTGCTTTGACCAAGCTCGATGCCGTCAACGGCGGCCCGCCCGAGCAGAACAAGCACAAGGTGATGTTCGAAAACCTCACGCCGCTGTTCCCCAAGGAACAGATGCGGCTTGAGCGCGAAATCAAGAGCGAAGAAAACATCACCGGCCGCATCATCGACATCATCTCGCCCATCGGCCGCGGCCAGCGCGCGCTGATCGTGGCGCCGCCCAAGAGCGGCAAGACGGTGATGATGCAGCACATCGCCCACGCCATCACGGCCAACAACCCCGACGTGCACCTGATGGTGCTGCTGGTGGACGAGCGCCCTGAAGAAGTGACCGAAATGCAGCGCTCGGTGAAGGGCGAAATCATCGCCTCCACCTTCGACGAGCCAGCGGCCCGCCACGTGCACGTGGCCGAGATGGTGATCGAACGCGCCAAGCGCCTGGTCGAACTCAAGAAGGATGTGGTCATTCTGCTCGACTCCATCACCCGTCTGGCCCGTGCCTACAACAACGTGGTGCCCTCGTCGGGCAAGGTGCTGTCGGGCGGTGTCGATTCCAACGCCCTGCAGCGCCCCAAGCGTTTCTTTGGCGCGGCCCGCAAGGTCGAGGAAGGCGGCTCGCTGACCATCATCGCCACCGCGTTGGTCGACACCGGCAGCCGCATGGACGAAGTGATCTTTGAAGAATTCAAGGGCACCGGCAACTGCGAAATCCACCTGAGCCGCCGCCTGTACGAAAAGCGCGTGTTCCCGGCCATCGAGCTCAACAAGAGCGGCACCCGCCGCGAAGAATTGCTGCTGGCCCCCGAGATCCTGCAGAAGACCCGCATCCTGCGTCAGTTCATGTACAACATGGACGAGATCGAGTCGATGGAGCTCATGATCAAGAACATGAAGGCCACCAAGACCAACGTCGACTTCTTCGACATGATGCGCCGCGGCGGCTGATCCGCCCCGGCCCCGGCGCCCCGATCAGGGGCGCACCCGAATCCCGCACGCCTTGCCGCCTGCGGGATTTTTTTTGCCCGCGAGCGCCTCAAGCGGGTGCAAAACGGCACCAAAGTCACCCATGCGACAGCCCGGCACAGGGTTTTCAACCGGTTTCAACCTGGCCCGGAACCTGCTAAGTTGATAACTGTCGACAGTCTTCTGTCGAAGATCAACCCAAACAGGGGCGTCTTGCGCTAATGCAAGGCCCCGGCCAACTGGAAGGAAGCGTGCATGTCGACCTTGTCCAAACCCACCGCCGCAGCGGGCCAGAGCGAGCAACAGGTTCGCGAAGACCTGGCCGCGGCTTACCGCCTGATGGCCCACTTCGGGCTGGATGACAGCATCTATACCCATATTTCGGCCCGCGTTCCAGGCACCGAGGACCAGTTCCTGATCAACCCCTTCGGCCTGCTGTTCCGCGACATCACCGCCTCATCGCTGGTGAAGATCGACCTGGAGGGGCGAGTCATCGAGCCCTCGCCCTACGACGTCAACCCAGCCGGCTTCACCATCCACAGCGCGGTGCACTCGGTCCGCCACGATGCTCAATGCGTGCTGCACACCCACACGGTGGCTGGCGTGGCGGTGTCTTCTCTGAAGGACGGGCTGCAGCCGTGCAACCAGTGGGCGCTGCAGTTCTACAACCGGGTCGTCTACCACGAGTTCGAGGGCATCGCGCTCGATCTGGATGAGCGCGAGCGCCTGATCGCCGACCTGGGCCCCACGGCCCGCGCCATGATCCTGCGCAACCACGGCCTCATGACCCTGGGGCGCACCGTCTCCGAGGCCGTGATCCTGATGCTCAACCTGGACCGCGCCTGCCGGGTGCAACTGGCCATCCAGGGCAGCGGCCAGGCTGTCCGGCCCGTTTCCCCCGAGGTCTGCGAGCGCACGGCCCGACAGTACGAAAGCGGCGACAGCAACCGCCTGCCCGGCCAGGCCGACCCCAACCAGCGCGAATGGCTGGGCCTGCTCAAGCACCTGGAGCGCCCCGCGCCCAGCAGCTTCCGCGATTGAAACCCGACTCAACCCCACCACCCCACCCCTCCCTCATCCCTCCCTACCCACAAAGGACTCCTGCCATGAAGCGTCGTGACGTGTTTCAAATCGCTGCCAGCGGACTCGGCCTGTCTCTTGCCGGCATCCCCCTGAGCGTGCTCGCCCAGGACCGCAAAGGCGGTGTGCTCAACGTTCTGGTGCAGCCCGAGCCGCCGGGGCTGATGCTGGGCATGGTGCAGAACGGGCCCACCCAGCTGATTGCGGGCAACATCTACGAGGGCCTGCTGCGCTACGACGAAAAGCTCAACCCGCAGCCCCTGCTGGCCACCAGCTGGACCATGAGCAAGGATGGGCTGGTCTACACCTTCAAGCTCAAGCCCGGCGTGAAGTGGCACGACGGCAAGCCCTTCAGCTCGGCCGATGTGGTGTTCTCGGTCGACGTGTTCCTGCGCAAGACCCACGCCCGCCTGCGCGGCAATCTGGAGTGCCTGGACACGGTCAAGGCCATCGACCCGCTGACGGTCGAGTTCAAGCTCAAGTACCCCTTCGGCCCCTTTTTGGGCTTGTTCGAGACCGGCACCATGCCCATGGTGCCCAAGCATGTCTACGAAGGCACCGACTTTGCCAACAACCCGGCCAACGCCACGCCGATGGGCACGGGCCCCTTCAAGTTCAAGGAATGGGTGAAGGGCTCTTACATCCAGCTGGTGGCCAACGAGGCCTACCATGCCCCCGGCCAGCCCCTGCTGGAAAGCCTGTACTTCCACGTGATCCCTGACGCGGCCTCGCGGGCTGCCGCCTTCGAATCCGGCAAGGTGGATGTGGTGCCTGGCGGCGCGGTCGAGTTCTTCGACGTGGTGCGCCTGTCCAAGCTGCCCGGGGTCACACTGACCACCAAGGGCTGGGAGTTCTTCTCGCCCCATTCGTGGTTGTGGCTGAACCACCGCAAGGCCCCGATGAACAACGTCAAGTTCCGCCAGGCCGTGATGTTCGCCATCGACCGCGAAGCCATGGCCAAGATCGCCTGGCAGGGCTTTGCCAAGCCCGCCACCGGCCCCTTCAACAGCCACATCAAGTACTACAGCGACGACGTGGCCAAGTACCCGCGCAACCTCGAGAAGGCCAAGCAGCTGCTGGCCGAATCGGGCTACAAGGGTGAGCCGCTGAAACTGCTGCCCCTGCCCTACGGCGAATCCTGGCAGCGCCAGGCCGAGATCGTGCGGCAAAACCTCACCCAGGCCGGCATCAAGATCGAACTCACGGGCACCGACGTGGCGGGCTGGAACCAGCGCCTCAACGAGTGGGACTACGACATCGCCTTCACCTACGTCTACCAGTACGGTGACCCCGCCCTCGGCGTGGCCCGCAACTACACCAGCAGCAACATCGCCAAGGGCTCGCCCTTCAACAACGTCGAGGGCTACAGCAACAGCCGCGTCGACGCCCTGTTCGCAGCGGGCGCCCGCGCCACCGACCCCGAATCGCGCGCCAAGGCCTACCTGGAAGTACAGAAGCTGCTGCTCGAAGAAGTGCCCGTGGCCTGGCTGCACGAAATCAACTTCCCCACGCTTTACCGCAGCAAGGTCAAGAACCCGATCAGCTCGGGCATCGGCCTGAACGACAGCCTGAGCCGCGCCTCACTGACCTGACCTCAACCCTGAGCCCCCCACCCTGAGCCCCCCACTTGCCGGATCTGCCCATGAAACGTCTGCAGTACATGCTCACCCGCATCGTGCAGGGCCTGCTGGCCCTGATGCTGATCGCCACCGTGAACTTCCTGCTCATCCGAGCCGCCCCGGGGGACCCGGTCTCGGTGCTGGCCGGCGAAGCCGGGGCCTCCGATGCCCAGTTCGTGGCCCAGCTGCGCAAGGAATTCGGGCTGGACCAGCCCCTGTCCACCCAGCTCGGCAGCTACCTGGGACACGTGGCCACGCTGGACCTGGGCTGGTCGTACCGCCAGCAGCAGCCCGTGCTCAAGTTGATCGCCGACCGCCTGCCCGCCACCTTGCTGCTGACCGGCAGCGCCTTTGCCCTGTCGCTGCTGTTCGGCGTGGCCCTGGGCGCCATGGCGAGCCGCAGGGTGGGCAGTTGGCAGGACAGTGTCATCACGGTGGTGGCGCTGATCTTCTTTGCCACACCGCTGTACTGGCTGGCCATGATGGCGGTGCTGATCTTCACCGTGCAGCTGGACTGGCTGCCGGGCTTCGGCTTCTTCACCGTGGGCACCCAGCTCAGCGGTCTGGATCAGGTGCTGGACATCGGCAAGCACCTGATCCTGCCAGCGCTGACACTGGCCCTGTTCTACATGGCCGTCTATGCCCGAATGACCCGTGCCTCGATGCTTGAGGTGGCACAGATGGACTTCGTCAAGACGGCCCGCGCCAAGGGGGTGCGCCCTGGCCGCATCCAGCGCAACCACATTCTGCGCAACGCCCTGCTGCCCGTGGTCACCCTGGCCGGCATCCAGGCCGGCGGGATGATCGGTGGCGCCGTGCTGACCGAGACCGTGTTTGCCTGGCCCGGCATCGGCCGGCTGATGTTCGACGCCCTGCTGCAGCGCGACTACAACCTGCTGCTGGGCTGCTTTCTGGTCACCGCTGCGGTGGCCGTGCTGTTCAACCTGCTCACCGACCTGGTCTACACCCTGGTCGATCCGCGCATCGAAATGGCCTGAGGTCCTCCATGAGCTCCCCCTCCAAGAACTCTTTCTGGCGCCGTTTCCGGCGCAACCGCGGCGCCCTGTTCGGCCTCATCGTGCTGATGCTGGTGGCGCTGGTGGTGGCCTTCGGGCCGCTGCTGGCGGCCCACGACCCCTGGGACATGGTCGAACAGCCCTTTCTGCAGCCCGGACAGCAAAGCGGCTTCGCGCTGGGCACCGACACCCTGGGCCGCGACATCCTGTCAGGGGTGGTCCTGGGGGCACGGGTCTCGCTGCTGATCGGCATTGTCTCCACCCTGGTGTCGCTGCTGATCGGCGTCAGCGTCGGTGCCGTGGCCGGCTACTTCGGGCGCTGGGTGGACGCCACGCTGATGCGCTTCACCGAGCTGTTCCAGGCCATCCCCAGCTTTGCGCTGGCCATCGTGCTGGTGGCCATCTTCGAGCCCTCGGTCAAGTCCATCGTGGCGGCCATCGCCATCGTCTCGTGGCCGCCCGTGGCACGCCTGGTGCGCGGTGAATTCCTCACGCTGCGCCAGCGCGACTTTGTGGCCGCAGCCCAGCTGTCCGGCCAAAGCACGCCGCGCATCATCCTCACGCAGATCCTGCCGAATGCGGCCTCGCCCATCGTGGTGATGGCGTCGCTGATGGTGGCCACCGCGATCCTGCTGGAGTCCAGCCTGAGCTTTCTGGGCCTGGGCGACCCCAACCAGATGAGCTGGGGCTACATGGTGGGCTCGGCCCGCACCGTGCTGCGCCAGGCCTGGTGGATGGCAGTGTTTCCAGGCGCTGCCATCGTGCTCACCGTGCTCGCCCTCAACCTGGTCGGCGAAGGGCTCAACGATGGCCTGAACGCCCGACTCGATGGGAGACGCTGATGAACGCCGTGATGCAAGACACCCCCAAGCCCAACGCGCTGCCTCACGATCTACCCAACGATCTGCCCACCCCCCAGCCCCGTGCCGAGGCCCTGACCGGAAGCCACCCCATGCCTGCCAACGATCCCCTGCCCGACACCCCTGTGCTGGAAGTGCGCGGCCTTGACATCAAGCTGCCCTCGGGCGGCGACCGTCGCCTGGCAGTGCAAGGCGCCTCCTTCACGCTCCAAGCCGGCCAGACACTTTGCGTGGTCGGCGAGTCGGGCTCGGGCAAATCGATGATTGCCAATGCCATCATGGGCCTGCTGCCACGCCCCCATGTCGAGCCGGTGGCTGGGCAGATCCTGTTTGACGGGCAAGACCTGCTGCAACTCAGCGAAGCCCAGATGCGCGAGCTGCGCGGGCACCGCATCGGCATGGTGTTCCAGGAGCCCATGACCGCCCTCAACCCGGTGATGCGCATTGGCGAGCAACTGGCCGAGGTGTTTGACGCCCACTTGAAGCTCGGTGCCGCCGAGAAACGCAGCCGCATCCTGGCCGCCCTGGCCGATGTGGGCCTGCCCGACCCGGCCCTGCTGATCGACAGCTACCCCTTCCGCCTCTCCGGTGGGCAGCGCCAGCGGGTGATGATCGCCTGCGCCATGCTGCTGGAGCCCCGGCTGCTGATCGCCGACGAACCCACCACCGCACTCGACGTCACCACGCAAGCGCAGATCCTCAAGCTGATGCGCGAGCTGCAACAGCGCCGCGGCATGGCCCTGCTGTTCATCACCCACGACTTCGGCGTCGTCTCCGAGATCGCCGACCACGTGGTGGTGATGCAGACCGGCCAGGTCGTCGAGGCCGGCCCGGCCCGCCAGGTGCTCAGCCAGCCCAGCCACCCCTACACCCGCAAGCTGATTGCCGCCATTCCCCAGGGTGCGCCGCTGGTGCGCGAAGGCGAGCCCGACCTGATGCACGTGCTGCAGGTGCAGGACCTTTGCAAGACCTACACCTCGGGCGGCGGTCTGTTCCGCAAAGGGCGGCAGGTCAGCGCGGCCAAAAACGTCAATTTCGAACTGCGCCGCGGCCAGACGCTGGGCCTGGTGGGGGAGTCGGGCTCGGGCAAATCGAGCGTGGGCCGCTGCATCGTCGGCCTGGCCCCCTTCGAATCGGGCCGCATCCTGTTCAAGGGACGCAACCTGATGTCGGGCGCAGCGCTGCGCCAGCAGGCCAAGGGCAAGATCCAGATGGTCTTTCAAGACCCCTACGCCTCGCTCAATCCACGCCACCGCATCGGCCCCACCCTGGCCGCCGGGCCCATCGCCCAGGGCGTGCCCCGCGATGTGGCCATGGCCCGGGCCCTGGAGCTGTTGCAACTGGTGGGCCTGGGCCCCGAAGCCGCCGACCGCTTTCCGCACGAGTTTTCAGGCGGCCAGCGCCAGCGCATCGGCATTGCCCGGGCCCTCGCCATGGAACCCGAACTGCTGGTGGCCGACGAGCCCGTGTCGGCCCTGGACGTGTCGGTGCAGGCCCAGGTGCTCAAGCTGTTTGCCGAAGTGCGTGAGCGCTTCCAGCTGGCCATGGTGTTCATCACCCACGACCTGCGCGTGGCCGGCGAGATGTGCGACCACATCGCCGTGATGCAACGCGGCCAGGTGGTCGAGTACGGCCCCAGTGCCGAGGTGCTGGGCAACCCACAGCACGACTACACGCGCCGGCTGATCGATGCCATTCCGCGCCTGAATGCCCACCAAGCCTGAGCCCGACCCAGCCATGTCCGCCCCCCTGACCATCGCCTTTCTCAGCAGCAACCTCGACTTCAGCTACCTGCTGCCCGCCTTCCGAGCCCAATTCCCCCAGGCGCGGCTGCGCCTGGGCACCGAGCTGGGCCCCCTGGAGGAGATCGATGCCGCCGTCTGCTGGTACCCGCCCGAGGGCCTGCTGGCCCGACTGCCCCGGCTGCGCCTGATCCAGTCGGTGGGTGCCGGCATCGACCACATCACGGCCGACCCGGCCCTGCCCGCTTTGCCGGTGTGCCGCATCATCGACCCCGACATGGGCCAGGGCATGACCGCCTACGTCACCTGGGCCGTGATCCAGCACCAGCGTCACATGGGGGCCTACCTGCACAGTGCCGCCGCGCGCCGCTGGGAAGAGCAGCCGGTGCAGCCACCGCGCCAGCACCGGGTCGGCATCGCCGGCCTGGGCACCCTGGGCCTGGCCTGCGCCGAGGCGCTGTTGAGCATCGGCTACAGCGTGCGCGGCTGGAGTCGCTCGCCTAAAAACGGGCTGCCCGCCGGCCTGCAGGCCTTCCATGGCGAAGCCGGGCAGGCCGAGTTCCTGGCCGGTTGCGACACCCTGGTGTGCCTGCTCCCCCTCACCGAAGACACCCGCGGCATCCTGTGCCAGCCCTTGTTCAATCAGCTGCCTCGAGGCGCCCACCTGATCAATGTCGGGCGCGGAGCCCACCTGGTCGAGGCCGACCTGCTGGCCGCCCTGGCCAGTGGCCAGCTCGCCGCCGCCACCCTGGACGCCCTGACCCAGGAGCCCCTGCCGCCCGAACACCCGTTCTGGGCCGACCCACGCATCCTCATCACCCCGCACATCGCCACGCGCACCGACCCCTCGGTCATCGCGCGCCAGACCGCCGACAACCTGGCCCGGATCGACGCTGGCCACGCTGCCGAGGTCGCGGTGGACCTGCGCCGCGGCTACTGAGCCCCCACACCTTCCCGCCCCCAAGAAAGCCCCAACATGAACACCCCCAGCGAGCTGGCCGCCAAAGACATTGCGGCCCACCTGCACCCCTTCACCAACCTGGCCACCCATGCCGACGTCGGCCCGTTGGTGATCACCCGTGGCGACGGCATCCATGTCATCGACGAACAGGGCCGCCGCTACATCGAGGGCATGTCGGGCCTGTGGTGCAGCTCGCTGGGCTTCAGCCACCCGCGTCTGATCGCGGCTGGCACCCAGGCCCTGCAGACCCTGCCGTACTACCACACCTTCAACCACCGATCCAACCCAGCCGTGGCGCAACTGGCCGAGAAGCTGCTGGCCCTGGCCCCGGTGCCCATGGCCCGGGTGTTCTTTGCCAACTCGGGTTCCGAGGCCAATGACAGCGCAGTCAAGATGGTCTGGTACTACCACAACGCCATCGGCCAACCGGCCAAGAAGAAGATCCTGGCACGCCAGCGTGCCTACCACGGGGTGACCGTGGCGGCCGCCAGCCTCAGCGGCCTGCCGGCCAACCACCAGGACTTCGACCTGCCGATAGACCGCATCAGCCATGTCGAGTGCCCGCACCACTACCGCTACGGCCTGCCCGGTGAAAGCGAGGCCGACTTTGCCACCCGCCTGGCCGATTCGCTGGAGCAGCGCATCCTGCAGGAAGGCCCCGACACCGTGGCCGCCTTCTTTGCCGAGCCGGTGATGGGCGCGGGCGGCGTGATCGTGCCGCCCGAAACCTACTTCGAGAAAGTGCAGGCGGTGCTGCGCAAGTACCAGGTGCTGCTGGTGGCCGATGAGGTGATCTGCGGCTTTGGCCGCACCGGCAACATGTTCGGCTCCACCACCTTCGGCCTGCAGCCCGACATCCTGACCTGTGCCAAGGCCTTGTCCTCGGGCTACGTGCCGATCTCGGCCGTGATGGTGTCGCCCGCCATCCACGATGCCCTGGCCGCCAACAGCGGGCGCATCGGCACCTTCGGTCACGGCTATACCTACTCGGGCCACCCGGTGGCCTCGGCCATCGCGCTTGAAACCCTGAAGGTGTACGAGGACGACCACATCCTGGAGCGGGTGCGCGAACTCGCGCCCGGCTTCCAGGCCCGCCTGCGCCAGTTCGGCCAGCGCCGCTGTGTGGGCGAAGCCCGCGGCGTGGGCCTGATCGGCGCCCTGGAGCTGGTGGCCGACAAAGCCAGCCGCCAGCCCTTTGCCCCCGCCCTCAAGGCCGGCCCGCGCCTGGCCCAACTGGCCCAGGAGCAGGGCCTGATCGTGCGTGCCATGGGCGACACCGTGGCCCTGTGCCCGCCCTTGATCATCAGCGCCGCCGAACTCGACACCCTGTTCGCTCGCCTGGACCAGGCCTTCGACCTGTTCGAAGCCAGCCTGCCCGCCTGAATCGCAAGAACCGCCAGAACCGCCCCAAGCCACCGGAGCGCCCCATGCAAGCCTTCTTCTCGCCCGACCAGATGCTGCACACGCCGCAGCAGTTCATGCGCCTGGGCCGCCTGATGCCCGCCGCCGACCTGCCCAGCCGGGCCAGCGCCCTGCAGGCCACGCTGCAGGCCTGCGGCGTGCCGGTGCACGAGCCCCCTGAGCTGGGCCGCGAGCCCCTGGCCGCGGTGCATGCCCCGCACTACCTGGACTACCTGGAAACCGCCTGGGACCGCTGGCAAGCCCTGCGCCGCCCCGGCGTCGAGCCCGGCATCGAGGTGCTGCCCAACCTGGCGCCGTACCCGGCACCGCAAACCGGCCTGCGCCGCAGGCCCTGCCCCTCGCCCTCGCTGGTAGCCCAGACCGGCTACTACCTGGGCGACCTGTCCTGCCCCATGGGCGCGCCCAGTTGGCGCGCCATCCTGCGCTCGGCCCACAGCGCAGTGGCCGCCGCCGACGCAGTGATCGCCGGGGCCCCCGCCGCCTACGCCCTGTGCCGCCCCTCAGGCCACCACGCCCACAACGACCGGGCCAGTGGCTTTTGCTTTGTCAACAACAACGCCTGCGCAGCGGCACGCCTGCAGGCACACTTCGGCCGCGTGGCCGTGCTTGATGTAGACGCACACCACGGCGACGGCACCCAGAACATCTTCTACGACCGCGCCGAGGTGATGACGGTCTCCACCCACGCCGATCCGGCCCAGTACTTTCCGTTCTACACCGGCTACGCCGAAGAACGCGGCACCGGGCCCGGTGCCGGTTGCAACCTGAACCTGCCGCTGCCGCACGGCAGCGGCAACGCAGAGTTCGCGCAGGCACTGGACGCGGCGCAAGCCGCGCTGCAAGCCTTCGCGCCCCAGGCCCTGGTGCTGGCGCTGGGCTTTGACACCTACAAGGACGACCCGATCAGCGTGCTGCGGCTCGACTTTGACGCCTACCGCGACGTCGGCCGCCGGGTGCGCCAGCTGGGCCTGCCCACCGTGGTGGTGCAGGAGGGCGGCTACATGGTCGAGGCCATCGGCCCCGGCCTGAAGGCGTTCCTGGAAGGCTTGCATGGCTGACACCCTCGCCCCAAGGGCTCAGGCGGCAGCGCCCCAGGCCGCTGCCGCGGCGCAACAGCGCCAGGGCATGCTGCTGTTCCTCGCCGCCCTGCTGGCCTTTGCCTGCTACGACGCCTTTGCCAAACACATGCTGGCCCATTACCCGGCCACGCTGATGAACCTGACCCGCTACGTGGCCGTGGGCAGCATGGCCGCGGTCCTGCTGTGGCGGCATGGCGACTGGCGGCTGTGGCGCCAACCGCATCAGAAGCTGCTGTTCCTGCGCAGCCTCATGCTGGCCATCGTGGCAACCAGCTTCATGACCGCGTTGGCCAGCATGCCGCTGGCCGAGGCCACCGCGATCTACTTCACCGCCCCGCTGATCATGGTGGCCCTGTCGCCCTGGGTGCTGGGCGAGCAGGTCGGGCGCGTGCAGTGGGTGGCTGTGCTGGTCGGCTTTGCCGGCATGCTGCTGATCGTGCGCCCAGGCAGTGCCCTGCCCCTGGCCGGCACGCTGCTGATGGCGCTGGCCGCCGTGTGCTACGCCCTGTTCCAGGTACTCACGCGGCGCCTGTCAGGCCTGGTGCCGGCCCCTGCGCAATACGCCTACATGGCCGCCATGTGCCTGGTGGTGACCAACCTGCCCGCCCTGTTCACCGGCCCCATGGCCTGGCCGGGCTGGCTTGAACTGGCGGCGCTGGTGGCCGGCGGCTTCGTCAGCGGAGCGGCCCAGTTGCTGCTGTTGGCCGCCTTTCGACGCGTGTCGGCCTCGGTGCTGGCCCCGATGAACTACCTGCAACTGCTGTTGGCGGTGTTGATCAGCACCTTCTGGTTCCAGCGCCCGCCCGACGCCCTGGCCCTGGGGGGCATGGCCCTGATCGGCGCGGCCGGGGTCTATCTGGCCTTGCCCAGGCGCTTAAAGTAACGGCCCTGACAAAGACCCCGTCGAGACAACGCCGCGCCACACCATGAACCCCATCGCCGCCCCTCAACCCGAAACCCGCGCTGTCCCCTCTGCTGCCCCCGGCTTTTCGTCCATCGATCTGCCCGATCTGGTGGCCGTGGTCGAGGCGCAGTTGCAGCAGGCCATCGTCGAAGGCCGTCTGCCCCCCGGGGCCCGCATCGTCGAGGCCGAACTGGCGCGCCAGATGGGTGTCAGCCGTGCCCCGGTGCGTGAAGCCGCCCGACGCCTGGAAAGCCAGGGCCTGTTGGTGGCGCGCCCGCGCTATGGCTTCACGGTGCGCACCCTGGACCTGCAGCAGATCAACGACCTGTTCCAGGTGCGCATCGGGCTGGAGGTCCTGGCCACCGGCCTGGCCTGCCGCCAGGCCAGCGACGAACAACTGGCGCAACTGCAGGCCCGCGTCGACCACATGGTGGCCCAGGCCCCGCACCTGGGTCAGGCCGAGCGCGTGGCCCTGGACCTGGGCATCCACGCCTGCATCTGTGAGATCTCAGGCAACGCCTACCTGCACCGGCTGTTCAGCAACATGCAGACCGAGATCCGCATGATCCTGGCCCTGACCGAGGGCAGCTACCGCGACCCGAACCTGATCGCCGAGTCGCACCGCCCGGTGATCGACGCCATGCGCCGACGCGATGCCGCCGCCGCCGAACACGCCCTGCGTCACCACCTGATCGAGGGGCAGGAACACGTGCAAGCCCTGTTCCTGCACGCCCAGCACAGGGCCACCACGGCGCCCCCCACCCCACCCTGACCTCCACCCTGCTCCAACGCCATGAAGATCGTCCACTCCGACCAGCACCAGGGCCACGACCCGCAACAGTTCATCGTGCGCGGCCGCATGAAGCGCAGCAACGAGCAACCCGAACGCGCCACCCGGCTGCTGGCCGCAGCCCAGGGGGCCGGCCACACGGTGCTGACCCCGGACGACCATGGCCCCGGCCCGCGCGCCGCCATCCATACACCGCAGTACCTGCACTTTCTCGAAACCGCCTGGGAGCGCTGGCAGCAGCTCGAGAACGCCTCCGACGAGGTGATGCCCAACGTCTACCCCTTTCCGGGCCAGCCCTTCACCTACCCCGATCACCTGGTGGGCCAGGCCGGCTACCACATGGGCGACAACGCCTGCAGCATCGGCCGCCACACCTGGCAGGCGGCCACCGCGGCAGCCCACAGCGCCACCCACGCCGCCGAACTGGTGCTGGCCGGTGAACGCGCCGTGTACGCGCTGTGCCGCCCTCCGGGGCACCACGCCTACACCGACCGGGCGAACGGCTTTTGCTACCTCAACAACAGCGCCATCGCGGCCCAGCACTTGCGCCAGCGCCATGCCCGGGTGGCCGTGCTGGACATCGACGTGCACCACGGCAACGGGACCCAGGGCATTTTCTGGCGCCGCAAGGATGTGCTGACCGTCTCGCTGCATGCCGACCCCCACGTGTGCACACCCTACTTCACAGGGCATGCCCATGAGCACGGCGAGGGCGAGGGCCTGGGCTACAACATCAACCTGCCCTTGCCGCGTGGCACGGGCGATGAAGGCTACCTGCAAACCCTTCAGAAGGCCCTGAACAGCCTGCGTGCCTACGCCCCCGGCGCCCTGGTGGTGGCGCTGGGACTGGACGCCCACGAAAACGACCCCTACCGCATGCTGGCGGTCAGCACCCCGGGCTTTGCCCGCATCACGGCCGAGATCGCCCGCCTGGGCCTGCCCACCGTGCTGGTGCAGGAGGGCGGCTACCTGGGCGATGACCTGGGGCCCAACCTGGTGAGCGCCCTGCGCGGCTTTGAGTCGGTGGCTTGAGATGAGCACGCTCGCACCCGCTGCCCCCCTGAAACACCCGGCACACGACAGCGCGGCCCTGCTGCCCGGCGCCGCCCTGCTGAGCGCGCCCCCCGCCCCGGTCTCCCTGGACGAGGCCCGTGGGCTGCTGCGCCAGCACTATGGCCTGCACGAGCTTGAATTGCAGGCCCTCAGCGGCGAACGCGACGCCAACTTCCTGGTCCGGCCCCGGCAGGGAGCCGCCTGCATGCTGAAGATCTCGCACCCCCAGGAAAGCGCGCTGGTGGCCGATTTTCAGACCCAGGTGCTGCTGCACCTGGCGAGCCGGGCCCCCGAGCTGCCGGTGCAGCGCCTGCTGCCCACGGTCAACGGCCAGCCCAGCCTGACCCTGGACTGGCCCGACGGAGGCCATCGCGTGGTGCGCCTGTTCAGCTACCTGGAAGGGCTGCCCATGCCCCAGGCCCCACGCTCCGAGGCCCAGCGCCTGAACGTGGCCCGCCTGCTGGCCCGCCTGGACCATGCCCTGGCCGACGTCAGTCACCCGGCCGGCGAGCAGGCCCTGCCCTGGGACATCCAGCGTGCCGACCTGGTGCGAGGCCTGCTGGTGCATGTGAACGACCCGGCCCGTCAGGCCCTGGCCCACCGGGCCCTTGACGGCTTTGTCGAGCGCGTGCTGCCCCGGCTGGGCCACCTGCCACGTCAGGCCATCCACAACGACTTCAATCTCTACAACCTGCTGGTCAATGCACAGCACACCGATCAGGTCAGTGGCATCCTTGACTTTGGCGATGTGGTGATGGGCCCCCGCGTGAACGACCTGGCCGTGGCCGCTTCGTACCAGCTGGATGCGCGCGGTGAGGGAGGTGCCCCCCAGGCGCTGGCGGCCATCGCGGGCTTTGCCGCGGCCTACCACGCTGAATGGCCGCTGCAGCCGCTGGAGCTGGAACTGCTGACCGATCTGGTGCGGGCCCGCCTGGTGATGGTGGTGGCCATCAGCGGCTGGCGCGCCGCCCGCCAACCCGACAACGCGCCTTACCTGCTGCGCAACAACGCCATTTCCTGGGCCCGCCTGCAAGCCCTGGATTCCGCCACCCCGACCCAGGCCGAGGCCGCACTTCGGCAAGCCTGCGGCTGAAAGTCATCCCCATGCACCACCCCACCGCATCGTCCGACACCGCCGCCCTGCTGGAACGCCGCGCCCGCCTGCTGGGCCCCGCCTACCGCCTTTTCTACGAAGAACCTCTGCACCTGGTGCGCGGTGAAGGGGTTTGGCTGTACGACGCCCAGGGACGCCGCTACCTGGATGCCTACAACAACGTGGCCAGCGTGGGCCACGCCCACCCCCAGGTGGTGCAAGCCCTGGCCCGCCAGGCGGCCCAGCTCAACACCCACACCCGCTACCTGCACGAGGGCGTGCTTGACTACGCCGAGCGCCTGCTGGGCCACCTGCCCAGCGAGCTGGGCCAGGCCATGTTCACCTGCACCGGCAGCGAGGCCAATGACCTGGCGCTGCGCATCGCACGCGCCCACACCGGGGCGCAGGGCGTGGTCATCACCCGCTGGGCTTATCACGGCGTGACCACCGTGCTGGCCGAGGCCTCGCCCTCGCTGGGGGCCGGCATGAAGCTGGGCGCCGCCGTGCGCACCGTGGCCGCCCCCGACAGCTACCGTGAGCCTGCCACTGATCTGGGCCAACGCCTGGCCCGCGATGTGCGCGCCGCCATCGCCGACCTGCAAGCCCAGGGCCTGCGCCCCGCGGCCCTGCTGGTCGACACGGTGTTCTCCAGCGACGGACTGTGCACCGCCCCGGCAGGCTTTCTGCAGCCCGCCGTGCAGGCCATGCGCGAGGCTGGCGGCCTGTTCATCGCTGACGAGGTGCAGCCCGGCTTCGGCCGCACGGGCGAGGCCTTCTGGGGCTTTGAACGCCACGGCCTGGTGCCCGACATCGTGACCCTGGGCAAGCCCATGGGCAACGGCCACCCGGTGGCGGGCCTGGCCGTGCGGCCCGAGGTGCTGGCCGCCTTCGGGCGCGAGTGCCGTTACTTCAATACCTTTGGCGGCAACCCGGTGTCGATGGCAGTGGCCAGCGCCGTGCTCGACGTGATCGAGCAAGAGGCCCTGCAGGCCAACGCCCTGGCCGTGGGCCAGTACCTGCGCGATGGCCTGCAGTCACTGGCCGCCCGCCATGAGGCGGTGGGGGATGTGCGCGGTGCCGGCCTGTTCGTGAGCGTGGAGCTGGTGAATGACCGGGCCCGCCAGCAGGCAGACGGCCCGCTGGCCGCCCGGGTGGTGAACGGCCTGCGCCGCGCCGGCGTGCTGCTCAGCGCCTCGGGCCCGCAGGCCAACTGCCTGAAGATCCGCCCGCCCCTGGTGTTTTCAAAAACCAACGCCGACGAGCTGATCGACAAGCTGGATGGTGTGCTGAAAGACGGCGGCTGAGGCCCAACTTCCCATCACCTCTCCATTTGAATGGCCCCGAAATGACCTCTCACCCCGCACCGACAGCCGCAGCGCTGCAACAGGCCGTGGCGCAACTCGACGCCGAGATGATCGACACCCTGAGTGCCTTCGTGGCAGCGCGCAGCCCCTCAGGGGCCGAGCAGCCGGCCGCCGATTTTCTGGAGGCCCAACTGCGAGCCCTGGGCCTGGACTGCGAACGCATCGTGCTCGACAGCGATCGCATCCGTCGCTCGCCCCTGTTCTCCTGCCCCTGCGACCCCGATGGCGGGCGCTACAACCTGCTGGCCCGGCACCTGCCACGCAACAAGCAAGGCCCTCGCGGGCGCTCAGTGCTGTTCAACGGGCACCTGGATGTGGTGCCGACCGGCCCTGAGGCCCTCTGGAGCGCACCGCCCTTCCAGCCCCATGTGAAGGACGACTGGCTGTTTGGCCGGGGCGCGGGCGACATGAAGGGGGGCATCGTCTGCGCCCTGATGGCCTTCAAGGCCTTGCGCCGGCTCGGCCTGCAACCGGCCGGGGTGGTGGGCTTCAATGCCGTGCTGGACGAAGAGAACACCGGCAACGGCACCTTGGCCACGGTACATGCCCTGCAGAACGCCCTGGCCAAGGCGCGCCTGACCGACTTTGACGCGGTGATCATCCCCGAGCCCTTTGCCGAAACCCTGATGGCGGCCCAGGTGGGTGTGAGCTGGCTGTTCGTCACCCTGACCGGGCGGCCGGCCCATGTGGCCTACATGGGCCAGGGCCTGAACCCCATCGAGGCGGCCCACGAACTGATGGCCGACCTGAAGCTGCTGGAAGCCGAATGGAATGCACCGGAGAACCGCCACCCGGCCTTCCGGGACGTGGCCCACCCGATCAACTTCAACCTGGGGCGCATCGAGGGGGGTGAATGGAACTCCTCCGTGCCTTGCACCTGCACCCTGGGCCTGCGTTGCAGCTACTACCCAGGCACCGAACCCGATGCCGCGGTGGCCCTGATCAGCCAGCGCTTGCGCGCCAAGGCCCAGGCCCTGAACCCGGCCCTGCAAGTCGAGATCAGCACCCAAGGCCATCGCTCGCCAGGCTGTGTGTATGACCTCGATCACCCGGCCATGCAGGCGCTGGCCCAGGCCCACCGGGCGGTGAACGGCCGCGAGGCCGAGCGCCTGGCCTGCACCGCCACTACCGACGGCCGGCACTTCAGCCTGATGACCGACATCCCGGTCACCAATTACGGCCCGCTGGCACGCGACATCCATGGCATCGACGAGGCCGTTTCACTGGCCAGCATGCGCCGGGTCACCCTGACGCTGGCCCACTATCTGGTGAATTGGTGCGGGGTGGAACCGATATAAACCGGGTTGAGGACAAAAATGCCTTGAGCCGCTGGTCAGAAAAATGGGATAATCGAGGGCTTTTGGCGAAAAGTGCTGTGCAGTGGTTTGTGCAGTGGCTCTCGCAACTTCCTAAAAGGTAAGACCATGGCCAAAGAAGGCATTCACCCGAACTACCGCGAAGTCCTGTTTGTGGACCTCTCCAACGGTTTCAAGTTTGTGACCCGTTCCTGCGTGAACACCAAGGAAATGGGCAAGACCGAAGACGGTCGCGAACTGCCCCTGTTCAAGCTGGACACTTCCAGCGAATCCCACCCCTTCTACACCGGCACCCAAAAGTCGGTGGACAACATGGGTGGTCGCGTCGAACGCTTCCGCAACCGTTTCGGCAAGCTGGCCACCGCCAGCAAGTAAGTCATTGGCGGCGACTCTCGCCGCTTCGACTTCTGCTAAAAAGGCAGCCCGGTCCCCGAGCTGCCTTTTTTCTTGCCCGCTGCATTTTGCCCCCCGCAGCGGGCGGCCCGGTTGCCACGACACTTCCCGAACCGCACCTTGAACTCGACCTCACCCGCCATCGTTGCCCAGAGCGCTGTCCGTCGCCTGCCCCGCTGGGCCCTGATCGGCCTGTGTGCCGCCTACGTGCTGGCCGGCTTCTGGGGCCGCGCGCCCTGGAAAGGCGCCGACATCGCCGAACTGGGCTACATGATGGAAATGGCGGCCGGCCACACCAGTTGGCTGCAGCCCACCCTGGCCGGGCTGGCCCCCGAGAACGACGGCCTGCTGGCTTACTGGATCGGCGCCTGGATGCTGCAACTGGCGCCGGCCAGCTGGGCCCCCGAGTTGGTGACCCGCTTGCCCTTCATGGCCATGCTGGCCCTGACCCTGGTGGCCACCTGGTACGGCGTGTATTACCTGGCCCGCAGCCCGCGGGCCCAACCCGTGGCCTTCGCCTTCGGAGGCGAGGCCCGCCCCAATGATTACGCCCGCGCCCTGGCCGATGGCGGCCTGCTGGCGCTGATGGCCTGCCTGGGTCTGGCCCGGCCCAGCCATGAAGTCACCTCTTACCTGGCCCAACTCACCTGCACCACGCTCACCTTCTATGCGGTCGCCGCCAGCCCCTATCGGCGCTGGGCCCCGCTGACGGCCCTGGTGCTGGGGCTGGCTGGCCTGGCCCTGAGCGGCGCCCCCACTGTGGCACTGGTGCTTGGGGCGGCCAGCGCGGTACTGATCCGCCTGCAGACCGATGCCGACACCGAAGGCCGCCAACGCCCGGCGTGGCCCCGCGAGGCCTCGCTGGCTGCCGCCTGCGTGACGGCTGGCGTGGGCGTGCTGGTCTATCAGCTGAATCTGGCGCACTGGCGCATGGTGTGGCCCAGCTTTGGCGAGGCGCGCAGCCTGGCCCGCCTGCTGCTGTGGTTTGCCTGGCCTGCCTGGCCGCTGGCGCTGTGGTCGCTGTGGCGCTGGCGCCATCACCTGCGCACGGACCCATGGCCTTTGCACCTGGGGCTGCCCATCTGCTTCGTGGCCGTGTCGGTGGTGATCACCTTCACCACCCCGCCAGCCGACCGGGCGCTGCTGCTCGGCCTGCCGGCATTGGCCACCCTGGCCGCCTTTGCCCTGCCCACGTTGAGCCGCAGCATGGGGGCACTGATCGATTGGTTCACGCTGCTGTTCTTTACCAGCGCCGCGCTGGTGATCTGGGTGGTGTGGCTGGCCATGCAAACCGGCTTTCCGGCGCAACCGGCGGCCAATGTGGCACGGCTGGCGCCTGGATTCCGGCCCGAGCTGTCGTGGTTCCCCCTGCTGTGTGCAGTGGCCGCCACCGGCGCCTGGCTGTGGCTGGTGAAATGGCGTGCCGGCCGCCACCGCGCCGCGATCTGGAAGAGCCTGGTGCTGCCCGCCAGCGGTGCCGCACTGGGCTGGATCCTGCTGATGACGCTGTGGCTGCCCCTGCTCGATTACGCGCTGAGCTACGCCAGCATGGTGCAGTCGGCGCGGGCCCTGATGGGCACGGCCACCTGCGCCGAGGTCTACGGCCTGAGCCCCGACCAGACGGCAGCCTTCCAGGTGCACGGCGATCTGCGCCTGGTGCCCACCGGCGCCAACACCCGCTGCGACTGGCTGCTGGTGGACCGCAACCAGTTGGTGGGTTGGCTGGAAACCCACGACGGCCCGAACTGGATTTACGAAACCAATGTGTGGCGCCAGGGTGAGCAGCGCGAATCCGTGCTGGTCTACCGCCGGGTCGGGAGCTGAACTTGAGCGAGTTGCGCCTGATTGCCCGCCATGCGGGCACGGTGCTGGCCGGCCAATTGGCCGTGATGGCCTTCGGCGTCACCGACACCCTGGTGGCCGGCCGCCATTCACCCGAGGCCCTGGCCGCGCTGGCCGTGGGTTCGGCCGTGTACATCAGCGTCTACGTGGGCTTGATGGGGGTGCTGCAGGCCTTGCTGCCAGTCTGGGCCGAATTGGAAGGCGCAGAGCGCCCGCTGGCGGTGGGGCGTTCGGTGCGCCAGTCGCTGTACCTGTGTGCGGTCGCTTCGGTGCTGGGCATGGGCGTGCTGCTCCAGCCCGACGCCTTGCTGCGCTGGACCGGGGTGCCCGACGAGCTGCGCGCCGATGTGGGCCATTACCTGCAAGTGCTGGCCCTGGCATTGCCGCCGGCGCTGCTGTTTCGCGTCTACAGCACGCTGAACCAGGCCCTGCACCTGCCGCGCCTGGTCACCTGGCTGCAGTTGGCGGGGCTGGCGCTGAAGGTGCCGCTGTCGATGTGGTGGGCTTGGGGCGGCGCCGGTGTCACCGCACAGGGGGCCACGGGCTGCGCCTGGGCCACCCTGGCCGTGAATGGCGCGATGGCCGCCCTGGCTGCGCTGATGCTGAGCCGGCAGACGGTCTATCACCCCTACCGCCTGTGGCAACGGCCCGAGCCCCCCGACTGGCAGCAGTTGGGCCAGTTTCTGCGCCTGGGGCTGCCGGCCGGCCTGTCCATCCTGGTCGAGGTGACCTCCTTCACGCTGATGGCGCTGTTCGTTGCCCGCCTGGGCACCACCGCGGCGGCCAGCCACCAGATTGCGGCCAACCTGGTGGCCGTGCTTTACATGGTGCCCTTGTCGATCGCCATCGCCACCAGTGCCCGCACCAGCTACTGGCTGGGGGGGCGCCAGCCGGCCCGGGCCCGGCAGGCGATCCGAACCGGCTTGCTGCTGGCCCTGGGTCTGGCCACGCTGTGCTCCACCGCGCTGTGGCTGGGCCATGCCGCGCTGCCCCGGCTCTACACCCAGCAGGCCGAGGTAGCCCGCCAGGCCGCGCCCCTGCTGGTGTGGGTGGCGCTGTACCACCTGTTCGATGCGGCCCAGACCCTGTGCGTATTTGTGCTGCGCTGCTACCGCGTGACGGTGGTCACGCTGGTGGTGTACGGCGCCTTGCTGTGGGGTGCCGGCCTGGGCGGCGGCTACTGGCTGGCCTACCGCGGCCTGGCCGGCTGGGCACCCTGGGAACGGCCTGATGCCTTCTGGGCTGGCAGCACCGTGGCACTGGCCGCCGTGGCGGCCATCTTCATGCCGCTTCTTTGGCGCGCGGTGCACCGCCCGTTGGCATCGCCCCGGTGAGTGCGGGAACGGCCTGCCGCAAGCGGCTGGCAGGGAACACGATCGAGAACCGCGAGCCCACACCCAGCGTGCTTTCGATGTTGAGCTGGGCCCCGTGGCGCTGCACCACGTGCTTGACGATGGCCAGGCCCAGGCCGGTGCCACCGGTTTCACGCGAGCGGCTGCGGTCCACGCGGTAGAAGCGCTCGGTAAGGCGCGGCAGGTGCTCAGGCGCAATGCCAGGGCCAGAATCCCGCACGTCAAACTCGGCGCGCCCGTCCGGCAGCATGTGCCAGCTGACCTGGATGCTGCCGCCGCCCGGGGTGTAACGCACGGCATTGCTGACCAGGTTGGACAAGGCGCTTTGCAACTCGTTGTGTGAACCGGCCAGGTCGAGGCCGCGGGCCGCTTCGATGTCGAAGTGGATCTGGTGGCGCCGCCCGCTGTGGCTGCCGATCACGCCCGACAGGGCCTGGGCCTCTTGCTCGCAGTGCATGAGCAGCCCCAACACCCCCACCCATTCGGTCAAGCCCGGGGCCGGGCTGCCTTCCAGACGCGACAACGTGAGCAGGTCGCTCACCACGGTCTGCATGCGGCTGGCCTGCTGGGACATCAGGTTCAGGTAGTGCTGACGCTCGTGGTTTTCGAGGTTGAGGGTCTGCAGGGTCTCGATGAAACCCGACAGCACCGTCAATGGGGTGCGAATTTCGTGCGACACGTTGGCCACAAAGTCACGGCGCATGGCGTCGGCCTGGTCGAGTGCGGTGATGTCGCGCGACAACAGCAGACGCCGTCCTTCGCCATAGCCGTGCAGGTGCACCGACAGGCGCACCGGCCGGGACAAGGTGCTGCCGCGGCCGTTCATCACAATGTCGTGGCTGTAGTCACGCGAGGCGTAATAGGCGGCAAAAACCGGCTCGCGCAACAGGTTGCCGATGGACTGCATCAGGTCCCGGTCCGGATCGAAGCCGAAATGCTCGGCCGCGGTCTGGTTGCACCATTCGATGTGACCTTCGGGGTCCAGCAGCACCACGCCGTTGGGCGAGGCCTGGATGGCCAGCAGAAACTCCTGCAGCCGGGCTTCGCTGTCCTCGGCCTTCTTGACCAGTTGGCGCAGCATGCGTCGCGCCCGGTCGGCCACCTCGCCCCACAGGCCGCCCAGGGCGGGGGCCTCATCGAGTTGGCCTTTGCGCAACCAGCGGCGCACCCGCAGGCCACGCCAAAGGTCAAGCAGAAACCACAGCCAGGTGCCCAGCAGCAAGGCCAGCAGGGCCCCCAGGGCGTCGCCCAGCGACCACCCTGCCAGGACCGCCAACAGCTGGGCCCCGGCAAAAGTCAAAAACCGGAATGTCATGAGAAAGGCCAGTCAGGCCGTCAGGCGGAAGCAATAGACGCAGCAGAAGCCACAGGAGCAACCGACGCGGGGGCAGACACCGCCACCTGGGGCTGACCAGTGAGCCGGTAGCCCGCGCCGCGCACGGTTTCGACCATGGTGCCGGCCCCACCCAGGGCCTCACGCAGGCGTTTGACGTGCACGTCAACAGTGCGCTCTTCGATGAACACATGGTCGCCCCACACCTTGTCGAGCAATTGCGAACGGCTGTGCACGCGCTCGGAATGCTTCATGAGGTAGTGCAGCAGCTTGAACTCGGTGGGGCCGACCTTGAGCGGCTGGCCCGAGAACGTGACCCGGTAGGTGGCTGCATCGAGCACCAGTTCACCGATGGTCACCGTGTCGGACACCTGCTCCGGGGCCCGGCGGCGCAGCACGGCACGGATGCGCGCCAGCAACTCCTGGGTGGAAAAGGGCTTGGTGATGTAGTCGTCGGCACCCGCGTCAAGACCCGCCACCTTGTCGGACTCGTCGCCGCGCGCGGTCAGCATCAGGATCGGGACACCCTTGGTGCGGGCGTCGGCGCGCCGTTTGCGCGCCAGGGCCACACCGCTCTGGCCGGGCAGCATCCAGTCCAGCAGGATGACATCGGGCAGCACGGCATCCAGCTCGCGCTGGGCCGAAATGCCGTCTTCGGCCCACACCGGCTGAAAGCCGTTGTGGCGCAGGTTGACCGCGATCAGCTCGGCAATCGCCGGCTCATCTTCAACGATCAGGATATGGGGCAGCTTCTTCATGGCAGATCACCGGACGGCGGACTCCACGTCGTCGATGGACGCGTGGCGCACATCCGTGCCCTTGACAACGTAAATGATGAACTCGGCAATGTTCTTGGCATGGTCACCGATGCGCTCGATGGCCTTGGCCAGGAACAGCAGATCCAGGCTGGGCGAGATCGTGCGGGGGTCTTCCATCATGTAGGTGATGAGCTTGCGCACGAAACCGTCGAACTCGCGGTCGATCAGGTCATCCTCTTTGAGAATGGCCACGGCCGTGGAGGTGTCAAGCCGGGCAAAGGCGTCGAGCGCCTTGCGCAGCAGGCCGGCCGCCAAGTCCGCCGCCACACGCAGGTCGGTGGAAGGCAGTTGGCGGGCCGAGCCGCTTTCGATGATCGACTTGACCATGCGGGCGATCTTGCTGGCCTCGTCGCCCACGCGCTCCAGGTTGGCCGTGGTCTTGGAGATGGCCAGCAACAGGCGCAGGTCGCGCGCCGTGGGCTGGCGCCGCGCAATGATGGAGGCGAGATCTCGGTCGATCTCGATCTCCATGGCATTGACCCGCTGTTCGATATCGATCACCTGGGCCGCAGCCTCGGTGCTGAAGTTCGACAGCGAGTAGATGGCTTGATGGATCTGGGATTCAACCAGGCCGCCCAGCTCCATGACCCGCGACGAAACGCCGTTGAGATCACTGTCGAACTGGGTGGAAAGATGTTTTTCAGGCATGCTGCCCTCCTCAACCGAAACGGCCTGTGATGTAGTCTTCTGTTTCTTTGCGGGTGGGCTTGAAGAACATCTGTTCCGTCTCGCCGAACTCGACCAGATCGCCCAGGTACATGTAGGCGGTGTAGTCGCTGCAGCGTGCCGCCTGCTGCATGTTGTGGGTCACGATGACCACGGTGTAGTCATCCTTCAATTCGGCGATCAGCTCTTCCACCTTGGCGGTGGAGATCGGATCAAGCGCCGAGCAGGGCTCGTCAAGCAACAGAACCTCAGGCTTGATGGCGATGCCGCGGGCGATGCACAGACGCTGCTGCTGGCCACCGGACAGGCCCGAACCGCTCTGGTTGAGCTTGTCCTTCACCTCGGTCCAGAGTGCCGCCTTGCGCAAGGCCCATTCAACGCGATCATCCATGTCGGTGGCGCTGAGGTTCTCAAACAGCTTCACACCGAAGGCGATGTTGTCGTAGATCGACATCGGGAAGGGCGTCGGCTTCTGAAACACCATGCCGACCTTGGCACGGATCAGGGCCACGTCCTGCTTGGAGGTGAGCAGGTTCTCGCCATCCAGCACGATCTCGCCTTCGGCCCGTTGCTCGGGGTACAGCTCGAACATGCGGTTGAAGGTGCGCAGCAGGGTCGACTTGCCGCAACCCGACGGGCCGATGAAGGCGGTGACCTTCTTCTCGGGAATGTTCAGGTTGATGCCCTTGAGGGCATGGAATTTGCCGTAGTAGAAGTTCAGGTTGCGCACCGCAATCTTGGCTTGCTCGTCGGGCACGGTGAATGTGGTCATGAAAAATCCTTGCCTTTACTTCTGACGGGTCAGCACGCGCGCCAGGATGTTGAGCCCCAGCACCGCCATGGTGATCAGGAACACGCCTGCCCAGGCCAGTTGCTGCCAGTTTTCGTACGGGCTCATCGCAAATTTGAAGATGGTCACGGGCAGGCTGGCCATGGGTTTGGACAGGTCCGAGTTCCAGAATTGATTGTTCAGCGCGGTGAACAGCAAGGGGGCGGTCTCGCCCGAGATGCGGGCCACTGCCAGCAACACCCCGGTGATCACGCCCGACTTGGCAGCGCGCAGCGTGATCGTGATGATCACCTTCCACTTGGGCGTGCCCAAGGCGTAGGCGGCCTCGCGCAGCGCCGAAGGCACCAGCGTGAGCATGTTCTCGGTGGTCCGGATGACCACCGGGATCACGATCAGTGCCAGGGCGATGATGCCGGCCCAGCCCGAGAAGCTCTTGAAACGGGCCACCACGATGGCGTAGACAAACAGGCCGATCACGATGCTGGGCGCCGACAACAGAATGTCGTTGACGAAGCGCGTGGTCGAGGCCAGCCAGCTCTTGGTGTCGTACTCAGCGAGGTAGACGCCGGCCATGATGCCGATGGGCGTGCCGATGAAGGTCGAAACGACCACCATCACCAGCGAGCCGAAGATCGCGTTGGCAATGCCACCCACCTCGTTCGGCGGTGGCGTGGACTGGGTGAACAAGGCCACGCTCAGGCCACCAAAGCCCAGGCGAACCGTCTCCCAGAGAATCCAGATCAGCCAGAACACGCCAAAGGCCATGGCTGCCAGCGACAAGGCCAGGGCCATGGTGTTGACCCGCTTGCGGCTGGCGTAGCGCGCCTGGCGCACCGCGGCCAGCGCCGTGCGCTCAGCCAGTGCCGAAGAAGCTGCTGTATTCATGAGCGGGCTCCTTCGTTCTTCTTGAGTTGCATCAGCAGCACCTTGGACAGGGCCAGCACCACGAAGGTGATGAAAAACAGCACGAGACCCAGGTAGATCAGCGAAGCCTGGTGCAGGCCCTCGCCCGCTTCAGCGAACTCGTTGGCCAATGCCGAGGTGATGCTGTTGGCAGCCTCGAAGACACTCAGCGAGTTGAGCTGATTCATGTTGCCGATCACAAAGGTGACGGCCATGGTCTCGCCCAGAGCCCGGCCCAGGCCCAGCATGACCCCGCCCAGAACACCGGTCTTGGTGTAAGGCAGAACCACCTTCCAGACCACTTCCCAGGTCGTGGACCCCAGGCCGTAGGCGGATTCCTTGAGCAGGGGTGGCGTCACTTCGAACACATCACGCATCACCGAGGCAATGAAGGGAATGATCATGATGGCGAGGATGATGCCGGCCGACAAAATGCCGATGCCCACCGGCGGGCCGGAGACAAACGAGCCCAGCAGCGGCACCCCCTTCAACAAGGCCTGGAGGGGCTGTTGCACGAAGCGCGCCAGAATGGGGCCAAACACCATCAGGCCCCACATGCCATAAACGATGGAGGGAACCGCTGCCAACAGCTCGATGGCGGTGCCCAAGGGGCGCTTGAGCCAGGCCGGCGAAAGCTCGGTCAGGAACAGGGCAATGCCGAAGCTGACCGGCACGGCAATGGCCAGCGCGATCAGCGAGGTGGCCAGCGTGCCGTAGATCATCACCAGACCGCCAAAATCGGACTGGACCGGATCCCAGACGCTGCGCACGAGGAAACTCAGGCCGTACTTTTCAATTGAGGGCCAGGCGCCGAAAACCAGCGACAGCAAAATGCCGAAAAGAAGGCCCAGGGTCAGAATGGCAGCGCCTTTGGCCAACCAGCCAAAAAGACGGTCAGCCATGGCACCCGACAACAAAGGGCGGGGAGATGGAGGTGTGGTCATAGGTTGAGCACGCCCCACCGAGGCGGGTGGGGCATGGTTGACCGGCAGTGTAGTGGACACGACTAAGTCCCGAAAGCAGGTCTGAGGCTGAGGTCAGAAACCGCGACTCACTTGAAGGCGACCGGCTTGTCGCCAGCCGCTTCGCGGATCTCGCTCCAGGACTTCAGGATCACTTCCTTGACGCTGTCGGGCATGGGCACGTAGTCCAGGTCAACAGCGGTCTTGTCGCCGCTCTTGTAAGCCCAGTCAAAGAACTTCAGAGCGGTGGTGGCCTGGGCCGGCTTGTCCTGCTTCTTGTGCATCAGGATGAAGGTGGCGCCCGTGATGGGCCAGGAATCCTTGCCCGGCTGATTGGTCAGGATCTGGTAGAAGCTCTTGCTCCAGGTGGCGCCCGCAGCGGCAGCCTTGAAGGTCAGGTCGTCCGGAGCCACATAGGTGCCGGCTGCGTTCTGCATCTGCACATAGTTGAGCTTGTTCTGCTTCACATAGGCGTACTCGAGGTAGCCGATGGAATCCGGCAGGCGACCCAGGAAGGCGGCCACGCCTTCATTGCCCTTGCCACCCGCACCGGTGGGCCAGTTCACAGCAGTGCCTTCACCGACCTTGCTCTTCCACTCGGGGCTGACCTTGCTCAGGTAGTTCGTGAAGATGAAGCTGGTACCCGAGCCGTCGGCGCGACGCACCACGGCGATCGGCGAATCCGGCAGGGCGAGGCCTGGGTTCAGCGACTTGATGGCGGCATCATTCCAGTGGGAGATCTTGCCCAGGTAGATGTCGGCCAGCACAGCGCCGGTCAGCTTCAGTTGGCCCGGGGTCAGGCCCTTGACGTTGATCACCGGCACCACGCCGCCAATCACGGTGGGGAATTGCACCAGGCCCTTGGCCTTGAGGTCGTCATCGGTCAACGGGGCGTCGGAGGCGCCGAAGTCCACCGTCTTGGCTTCGATCTGACGGATGCCGGCACCCGAACCCACCGATTGGTAGTTGATCTTCACGCCGGTGGCCTTGTTGTAATCGGCCGCCCACTTCGAGTAGAGGGGGGCCGGGAAGCTGGCACCTGCGCCGGTGGCTTCCTGTTGCGCCCAACTGGCGGGAGAGAGCAAAGCGGCAACGGCGCCGGCAACAGCCATACGAATCGTCCAGGTCATTTCAATTCACCTTGGTGGGTTGGAGAGTTGACTGGACTCTAGTGGGCCTTGATGACAGTTGCGTGACAGGCCCCAAAGAGGCTGAAGATCCCGATTTTTTGTCACAATCAGCGCAAATTCGGTCACCCAACTGTCATAAACGGCTTCTAGACTGCGAAACGCGTGAAAAATACGGGGTCGTCGGTTGGTGTCCTGTCGGTCGCAGCCACAATCGCTGCTGTCAGGTTCAGCCGCCACGCAGGCGGGAGTCCGATATCCAGCGAACTTGCCTCGACAGACTCCGGAACCCGAACCCCCTCTCTTCACAGCCCAGTACGCAAGCGGCGACGAACTCAGCTGCCGCCGCAGAGTGACCGGACCCAAGCGCTGCCAACAAATGCAAAACGGAACACTCATTGCCGCTGTCGACCTGGGGTCGAACAGCTTCAGACTTGAAATTGGCCGCCTGCAACACGGCCAGATCCAGCGCAGCGAATACCTGAAGGAAACAGTTCGTCAGGGCAGCGGCCTGGACGAGGAGCGTCGGCTTCGTGCCGAGGCCATGCAACGCGGCTGGGATTGCCTGGCCCGCTTTGCAGAACGTCTGGCCGGATTTCCGCGCACCCAGGTGCGTGCGGTGGCCACCCAGACCCTGCGTGAAGCCCGCAATCGGGACGACTTCCTGACCCGGGCCACCGAGATCCTGGGTTTTCCGATTGACGTGATCTCGGGCCCCGAGGAGGCCCGCCTGATCTACCAGGGCGTGGCACGACTGCTGCCCCAGTCGGATGAGCGTAGATTGGTGATCGATATCGGAGGGCGCTCTACCGAAATGATTCTGGGCCAGCAGTACAACGCCCACATGATGGCGTCGTACCGCGTGGGCAGCGTCGCCTGGTCAATGAAATATTTTCCCCAGGGCCTGTTCACCCAACAGGCCTTCATGACCGCCGAGATCGCGGCCAAGGCCGTGCTCGACGAAGCCCTGGACAGCTACCGCCGCGACAGTTGGGACATCGCCTACGGCTCCTCCGGTACGGTCGGTGCCGTGGCCGACGTCCTTGCCGCTGCCGGTGAACCTGGCGGCATCATCACCCGCAGCGCGCTGCATTGGCTCAAGGAGCGCCTGCTGCGCGCCCAAAGCGCAGAACGGGTGCGCATGGAAGGTTTGAAAGACGACCGCCGCGCCGTCATTGGCGGTGGGGTCAGCGTGCTCACGGCCATTTTTGACCTGTTGGGCATTGATGAAATGCACGTGGCCCAAGGTGCCTTGCGCCAGGGCGTGCTGTACGACCTGCTGGACCGCGAACAGCCCCACACCGACTTGCGCGCCACCACGGTGGTGTCACTGTGTGAACGTTTTCAGGTCGACCTGGCCCAGGCAGAGCGCGTGCGAGACGCGGCACTGGCGCTTTACCAGCAGGTCGAAAGCCCGCTGGACGAGCGTGCCGAACGCAAGCTGGCCTGGGCTGCCAGCCTGCACGAGATCGGCATTCAGATCTCGCACAGTGATTACCACCGGCACGGCGCCTACATTCTGGACAACACCGATGCACCGGGCTTTGCCCTGCCCGAACTCCACCGGCTCAGCCTGCTGATCCTGGGTCACCGCGGCAAGCTGCGCAAACTGGAGGCCGATTTCAGCGACGCGGCCTTTGTGGCGCAGTTGCTTTGCCTGCGCCTGGCCGTGGCCCTGTGCCACGCCCGGCGCACCCCCGATCTGGCCCCGCTGGAGCTGGCCTGTGACGGCATGGCCTACACCCTGCACCTGAGCCAGGCCTGGTGCCAGCAATACCCGCAATCGGCCCACCTGCTGCGCGAGGAAGCGATCGCCTGGCAAAAGACACCCTGGTCGCTGGATCTGCTGGTGTCCTGAGCGCGCTGCCCCAGCCGACCGGCCATCCCATGAGCCCCCGGCACCTTGCGGTGACCGGGGGTTTTTTCATGCCGGGTGCAGGCACCCGACTGGCATCACCGCAGCCTTACAAACATCGAATTAAACCGTATATACTGTTTATACCGATTCACTCAAGGAATGTTGATGACCAGCACCAGCGACAAAAAAGAGACCCCGACAACCCCCGTGGCCACCCCCGTGGTCGCAACGCCCGTGACGGCGGCTGCCCCTGCCAGCGCCCCGGTGAGCAAGGCGGCCGAAAAGCCGGCCGCCAAGCCCGCCCCCAAGGCGGTGCCCGCCGCCCCCGTGAAGGCAGCCGCTCCGGCCAAGGCCGCCACACCTGCCAAGGCCAAGGCTGCGGCTCCGGCCAAGGCCCCCGCCAAGGACACCAAAGCCATCAAGGCCAGCCCCGCCCCCAAGAAGGCCGTGAGCAAGCCTGCCGCCAAGCCCAAGGCCGCGCCGGTGGCTGTCGCCGCGCCCGTGCCCGCACCGCCCAAGGCGAAGGTCGAAGCCCCCAAGAAGATCAAGGACAGCAAGCCCAAGAAGGCTGCCGAGCCCGAACTGAAGGCCAAGAAGGCGAAGCTGGTGCGCGACAGTTTCACCATCCCCAAGGATGAGTACGACGTGCTGGCCGACCTGAAGCAACGCGCCCACCTGCTGGCCCACAGCCCCAAGAAGAGCGAGATCCTGCGCGCAGGCGTGCGTTTGTTGGCCGGCCTGGGTCAAGAAGCCTTCCTGAAAGCCCTGAAGGCCATTCCTTCGATCAAGACAGGCCGTCCCGCCGCCGAAAAGCCGGCTGCTGTGGCCCCCAAGAAGGCCGGCAAAGCCTGACAGAGTCGCCCCCGGTCAAATCGGGGGCTGGGGGTTACAGCAGCTCCGGAATCTGGACCGTGACCACCACGGTCTGAGATTCGCCTTGCCGTTCCCGGTGGCGCAGCCACCAGACCGCCCCCTTGCGCACCGAGCACTCCCCCTCAGGCAAGCCCAGCAGATGGGCCACGGTCTGGCCCAGCATGGGCTGGTGTCCGATCACCAGCACGGCCCCTCGTTGACGAGGCCATTGCACCAACTCGAGCAGATCCGACACCTGCCCCCCGGGCAGCAGTTCGGCGCGCAATTTGTACTTGCGACCCAGGGCCAGCGCCGTCTGCTCAGTGCGCCGGGCGGGGCTGCACAACACCCTCAAGCCCTCGGGCAGTTGGCGATCCAGCCAGGCCGCCATGCGCATGGCCTGCTTCTCCCCCCTGGGGGTGAGGTTGCGGGCCAGGTCTTCCATGGCCCCGGCATCGTCTTCAGCTTCGGCATGTCGCCACAAGATCAGGTCCATGGGGGTCACTCACTCCAGGTCAGGTTTTCTTGGGTTTGGGGTCGCTGCCGTAACGGTCCATCAGGGCCTGCTGGACACCGTGGGCCACATCCCCCAACGGAGCAACCCGCTGGTAGACGCCATCGGCACCCAAAGTCCAGGCATCACGGTCGTCGCACAGGTAGCCGACCAGGCATTCGTCAATGATGCGTTGGCGCAGTTCTGGGTCATGGACGGGCCACGACACCTCGACCCGGCGCAGCATGTTGCGGTTCATCCAGTCGGCGCTGGACAGGTAGAGATGCTCTTGCTCGCCCATGCGGTAATAGAAGACCCGGGAATGCTCGAGAAAGCGCCCGATGATGGAACGCACCCGGATGTTGTCGGTCTGCCCCGGGACGCCCGCGGGCAACATGCAGGCGCCGCGGATGATCAGGTCGATGCGGGCCCCGCGCTGACCCGCCTCGATGAGTGCGCGGATCAGGGGCTCGTCGGTCAAGGCGTTCATCTTGGCGACGATGCGCCCCCCCTCGCCTCGCTCGGCCGCCAGACCCACCTGGCGAATGGCCTCCAGGGTCTTGGCGTGCAGATGGAAGGGTGCCACCCACAGGTGCTTGAGGCGAGGCAGGCGGTTCTGGCTGGCCAGATGAGAGAACACCTGGTCCATCTCGGAGGTCAGATCCGGGTTGGCCGTGAGGTAACTCAGGTCGGTGTAGAGGCGCGCGGTGCGGGGGTTGTAGTTGCCCGTGGAGAGGTGCCCGTAGCGGCGCAGCACGCGGCCCTCGCGACGGGTCACGAGCAGCATCTTGGCGTGGGTCTTGAGCCCCACCACCCCGTAGACCACCTGGGCACCGATGGACTCAAGTGCCTCGGCCCAGTTGATGTTGGCCTCTTCGTCAAAACGGGCCTTCAGCTCGACCACGGCCGTCACTTCCTTGCCGCGGCGCACCCCTTCGCGCAACAGCTCCATCAACTCTGAATCAGACCCGGTGCGGTAGATGGTTTGCTTGATGGCCAGCACCTGAGGGTCGTTGACGGCCTCGCGCAAAAAGCCCAGCACGCCGTCAAAGCTCTCAAAGGGCTGGTGGATCAGCACATCCCGCTGCGCCACCTGCTCAAAAATCGAGGTGCCATGCTGCAACTGACGCGGCAGTGCGGCCTTCCAGGCCGGAAACAGCAGCGAGGGCTCGGTCATCAGATCGATGAGCTGCGTCAGGCGAACCAGGTTGACCGGACCGTGCACACGGTAGAGCGCCCCCACCGGCAGACTGAACTGGGACAACAGGAAGTCGGACAGGAATTTGGAGCAACCAGCCGACACCTCAAGCCGCACGGCCTGGCCGTAGTTGCGGTGCTCCAGGCCCTGGCGCAGCGCGGCACGCAAGTCACGCACATCTTCTTCATCAAAGGCCAGGTCGGAGTGGCGCGTGACCCGGAACTGCGAGAACTCGGTCACTTCGCGGCCGGCAAACAGATCGTGCAGATGCGCCCGGATGACGCTGGACAGGCTGACGAAGCTGACCCCCTTGCCCGCCACCCGGGCTGGCATGCGGATGACCCGGGGCAGCACCCGAGGCACCTTGACGATGGCCACTTCGTTCTCGCGCCCAAAGGCGTCCTGGCCTCGCAGGCGAACAATGAAATTGAGCGACTTGTTGGCCACCTGGGGGAACGGGTGCGCGGGGTCCAGGCCCACCGGCACCAGCAGGGGGCGCACCTCGCGCTCGAAGTAATCGTGCACCCAGCGGCGTTGCTCGGCATTGCGCTCGCCGTGAGAGACGATGCGGATGCCCAGGCGCGCCAGCGCGGGCGTCAACTGGTCGTTGTAGAGCTTGTATTGGCGTTCGACCAGATCATGGGCACGCTCCGACAGGGCCTCAAACGAGTTGCTGCTGTAGGTGCCGCGCGGATCGCGCAATTGCAGGGCAATCAGGTGCGGCGCCACACGCACCTCGAAAAACTCGTCGAGGTTGGACGACACGATGCACAGAAAACGAAGCCGCTCCAGCAGCGGCACATCGCCGCGGCGGGCCCAGTCCAGCACACGGTCGTTGAAGGCCAGGATGCTGTGATCGCGATCCAGCAAAGGGAACGGCTGCACCGTGTCGGGCACGGCAGGTTCGGATGGGGATGACGTAGCGGAGATGGACAAGCAAGAAACCTCAGACAAGCATGCCGGCTGACGCCGGGTGGCGGCACTCAGACGGAAGGCAACCCGCCGACCCGGCAGGGCAGGAACAGGTCGCCAACATTATTCATACCGAGCCCGGCCTTTTGATGACAAATGCATGACAAGTCGATTTTCGACCAATGGGTTCCACTTTATCAATAGAGGGCCGACTCAGACACTGAGCGCGTTGATCGCCGTCCCGTGCGGCTGGCCCAGGCTCGGGTTCCAGTGCACCAATTCGAGTCGACCATCAAAGTGCTCGACCAAGGCCGTGTGGCTTTCCACCCAATCGCCATCGTTGCAGTACAGCGTGCCCTGGATGGTGCGCATTTCGGCCCGGTGGATGTGCCCGCACACCACCCCATCGAGACCCCGGCGTCGCGCCTCGGTGGCCACGGCCACCTCGAAGTCCATCACGTAATTCAACGCCTTCTTGACCTTGCCCTTGAGGTAGGCCGAGAGGGACCAGTAAGGCAGACCCAGCCGGCCCCGCAGGTTGTTGAGGTGCCGGTTCAAGCGCAGCAGCAATTCATAAAGGTTGTCGCCCAGGTAGGCAAGCCACTTGGCACACTGGATCACACCATCGAAATGATCGCCATGGATGACCCAGAGGCGGCGGCCGTCCAAGGTGGTGTGGATGGCCTGCTCGACCACCTCGATGCCCCCAAAGGAATGCCCGACAAAGCCGCGGGCAAATTCGTCGTGGTTGCCCGGAATGAAGATGATCTGACACCCCTTGCGGGCCCGTCGCAACAGCTTCTGCACCACGTCGTTGTGAGCCTGGGGCCAGAACCAGCGGCGGCGCAACTGCCAACCGTCAATGATGTCCCCCACCAGATACAGGGTGTCGCTGGGGTGGTGCTTGAGGAAGTCGAGCAGTGCCTCGGCCTGGCAGCCCGGGGTACCCAGGTGCAGGTCGGAGATGAACACGGCTCGCACCCGGTTGCGCCCCTCGTCCCCGCCCGGATCCGTCTCGACTTCAGTGGGCGGGCCCTGAGTGGCCCACTGGTTCAGCGCCTCGAAGCTGGTTCTCATCAGACACCCAGAAAGTGCTTGCGGTAGCGTGACGGCAGGTCGGAGATGCGCATGAGCATGGGCAGATCGGCGGTGTTGAAGTCAGGGTCCCAGGCGGGTGCACCCAGCACTTTGGCCCCCAGGCGCAGGTAGCCCTTGATCAGCGCTGGCGGCTCGATCTGCAGGCTGTCATCGAGCTGTTCGACCGGCAAGGCCAGGCGAGGCAGCACGTGGTACTCGATGGGGGCCAGGTGCGTGTCACGCAGTTGGCGCCAGATGCTGGCCGCTGCGTCGCCACTGACCACCCCGTTGTGCAGCATGGGAATGCTGGCACAGCCGATCATGGTGTCGAGTTGGTTGCGCACCATGAACTCGGCCAAAGCGCCCCACAAAGCCATGATCACGCCGCCCTGGCGGTGCTCGGGGTGCACGCAGCTGCGGCCCAGCTCGACCATGCGCGAGCGCAGCATGCGCAGGCGGGTCAGGTCGAACTCCATGTCGCTGTAGGTGCTGCCGATGCGCTTGGCCTGGACCGGGGTCAGCACACGGTAGGTTCCGATCACCTTGCCACTGTGCTGCTCACGCACCAGCAGATGCTCGCAGTAGTCGTCGAACAAATCCACGTCGTGACCGGGCACCGAGGTGGCCAGGCGGGCGCCCATCTCACCGGCGAAGATGTCGAACCTCAGGCGCTGGGCTTCACGCACTTCGTCAAGGTGTCGCGCCCACGAAACCTGAATACCCCCGCGCCCAGTTGACGCATCCGCAGCGCCGTGCGGGCGCTCAGCTGAGTGGTCGCCTCGATGAAGCGACCCCCGAGGCAAGGCAATCGGCGACAGCGGGAAGGTCGGGTTGGGCAACTCTTTCATCGTGGGCTCCTGGGCGACTGACAGGCGGGGCTGCACCTGGTCAGCCGCACACCGAATGCTGAAAGGGGCCGCCACCCAACGTGGCCTACCCCACCGTTGCAAGCTCGGCGCCGCGCCGGATCACACCAGGACGAGGACAGCCAGCTGCTCTGGGGGGAAGTCTCTTCAGCCGCGATGACCGGGTCATGTCATGGGCATGGCAAAACCGTGACACTGCCCTGGGTGCCCAGGAAGCCCTGTGGTCTGACGGTCTTCTCAGCAGGGTGAACGGCATAATCAACCCAGTTCACCTACGCACCTTTGCCGCCATGCCCTCCGTGAAACCCTGGACTGCAGCACTGCTGACCTTCCTGCTTTCCATGGCGGCCTCCGTGGCCTTGGTCCAGGTCTTGCAAAACCACGAGCGAAGCGAAGCCATCGCCCGTTTGTCCGATCTGGCCAATGACCATGCCCAGGCCGTGCAGCGCGCATTGGAGCAGGCACTGGCCGCCAACTACGCCTTGGCCGCGCTGGTGCAGCAAAGCCGCGGCAATGTGAGTCAGTTCGATGCGGCAGGGGAGATGCTGCTCAAATTTCATCCCGGGGTCACCATGCTGGGGCTCGGGCCCGGGGGGCGGATCAGTCAAGTGGTCCCCCTGGCGGGCAATGAGCGTGCGATCGGCTTCAACCCGCTGGAAGACCCGCTGCAACGCGATGAAGCGCTGCGGGCCCGGCAGGCCAAGCAGCTCAGCATGGCCGGCCCCCTGAAGCTGGTTCAAGGTGGGGTGGGTGTGGTGGGGCGCCTGCCCGTGTTCTTGCCCGACGGCACAGGCCAAGACAGTTTCTGGGGTTTCACCAACGTGACCATTCGATTGGACCCCGTCTTGAACCAGGCTCAACTGCCCCGTTTGAGCGAACGCGGCTTTGTCTACCAACTGTGGCGGACCGCACCCGACACCGGCGCCAGACAGGTGATCGCCGAAGGCGGCCACGGCTTGCTGGATCAGCCCGTCGAGCGGACGATTGCACTGCCCAATGCCGAATGGCACCTCAGCGTCAGTCCGGCTGACGGCTGGACGTCCCCCCTGAACCACTTGGTTCATGGACTGGGTGCGACCCTGGTCTCGATGCTGCTGGGGTACCTGGTGTATCTGCTGGCGCGCCAGAGGCTGCAGGAGCGCTGGCTGGAGACCCAGGTTGCCACCCGCACGGCCGAAATCGAAGCCGCACAACAGCATCTGCAGGCCACGCTGCAGGCCGTACCCGACCCCATGTTCGAGTTCGACCTGGAAGGCCTGTGCCTGGGGGCGCAGGTGCCCGTCTATGGCACCGGTGTTCTTCACACCGAACTGGTGGTAGGCCGCCCCCTGCAGGAGACCCTTGATGCGGAAGCCAGCAAAGAGGTGATGAGCGCCCTGGATGAAGCCCATCGACTGGGATGGTCGGGGGGGCGTCTGTTCGTGCTGCACCATGAGGACGGCCCCCATGAATTCGAACTGTCTGTGGCCCGATCAGCCGTGTCTGCAGGGGCCATGCCGAGGTTCGTGGCAGTGGTGCGAGACGTCACACGACGGCAGATGGACCAGGAGATGCTGCGCCTGACCGCCAAGGTGTTCGAACTCAGCAGCGACGCCTTCGTCGTGACCGATGCGCATGAGCACATCATGATGGTCAATCAGGCGTTCTGCACCTTGACCGGATTTAAACGCCAGGAGGTGCTTGGCAGACCCGCCAAGTTGCTCGCTGCGCACCGTGAGGACGACCGCTTCGTGCACCTGGTGCGCGCTGCCATTCACCAGCACGGCCATTGGGAAGGCGAGGCCTGGAACCAGCGCAAAGACCGCAGCCGCTACCTGCAGTGGCTGTCCGTGAGCAGTCTGGTGTCGCCCCAAGGCCAGACCAGCCACTACATCGCGGCCTTTCGTGACATCACCCTGCAAAAGCAATCTGAAGAACGCATCCGGAGCCTGGCCTACTTTGACCCCCTCACTGGGCTGCCCAACCGGACCTTGCTCCAGGAGCGAAGCCAGGCGGCCTTGAATACGGCCCGGCGCACCGGCCAGGGTTTCGCCGTCTTCTTCCTGGACATTGATCATTTCAAGAACGTGAACGACTCCCTGGGCCACGGAGTCGGGGATCAGCTGCTGCTTGAATTCGCCCGCCGCTTGCACGATCTGGTGACCGAACCAGACACCGTGGCTCGCCTGGGAGGGGATGAGTTCGTGTTGCTGATTGGCCAGGCGCAGGCGCCCGAGGCACAGAAATTGGCCCAGGCAGTGCTGGATCTGGCGACCGAGGCTTTCATGGCAGGAGGCCATGAGCTCAACGTGACCTTGTCGATTGGCGTGGCCCTGTTCCCGCAACACGGCACCGATTTCCAGGCGCTGCAGCAGCGGGCGGACGCGGCCATGTACCGTGCCAAGCGCAGCGGCCGAAACCAGTATTGCCTGTTCACCGATGCGATCCAGGCCGACGCCAATCGGGTCCTGGTGCTGGAGAACGCCTTGCGACGGGCCCAGGAGCGCGGACAGTTGAGCTTGCACTACCAACCCCAGCTCGACCTGAACACCGGTGCGGTGGTGGGCGCTGAAGCCTTGATGCGTTGGAACCACCCGGAGCTGGGGGCTGTTTCGCCAGCCGAGTTCATTCCGATTGCAGAAGACACCGGCCTGATTCTGGGCTTGGGGGAATGGGTGCTGCGCACCGCACTGGGCCAGTTGCGGCAATGGGTCGATCAGGGCCTGCCGCCATTGACCCTGGCCGTGAACGTGTCTGCCGTGCAGTTCCGTCAGTCCCAGCTCCCTGATTTGGTCAAGCGGCTGGTCGACGAAGCGGGCGTTGCCCCTGATCTGGTGGGGCTCGAACTGACCGAGGGTGTCGCGCTGGAGGATCCTGTCGGGGCCAGCCAGATCATGGACCGATTGCATGCGCAAGGCATCCGGCTGCTGATCGATGACTTTGGCACAGGCTACTCGTCACTCAGCCAACTCAAACGCTTCCAGGTGAGCACGCTCAAGATTGACCGCTCCTTCATCAACGATCTGCAGAACAACCCCGAGGACCGGGCCCTGGTGCGGGCCATCATCAGCATGGCACAGGCCCTGGACATGGTGACCCTGGCAGAAGGGGTGGAAAGCGCTTGGCAAATGGACTTCTTGCGCCAAGAGGGGTGCCAGGAAATCCAGGGCTTTCACTTCAGTCGCCCCTTGCCGGCCCACGAATTCGAGACCTTTGTCAGGCAACACCACCAGGCACTGCTGGCCACCGCCGTCTGAACCAGGGGCATGGCCGTGGGTAGGCCTGCCGGCTCAGCCAGCCCGCGCGGCGTCGGCCATCTGATGGGCCAGCGAGCTGGCCAGGCTGGCATCGCGGGCCTCCACCATCACGCGCAGTAGTGGCTCTGTGCCACTGGGGCGGATCAACACCCGCCCCTGCCCCGCCAAAGCGGCCTCCGCCTGGGCAATGGCCTGCTTGAGCAAAGCGTTGTCCTGCCAGGTCTGGCCCGGGCGCAGACGGACGTTGACCAGGGTCTGCGGGAACAAGGTCACTGGTGCCAGCCACTGTGCCAGGGTGCGACCACCACGCACGCAGGCCTGCAGCACCTGCAAGGCACTGATGAGGCCGTCGCCCGTGGTGTGGCGATCCAGGGCCAGCAGGTGTCCGGAGCCCTCGCCACCCAGGGTCCAGCCTCTTTGCTCAAGCTGTTCGAGCACATAGCGGTCACCCACCTTGGCCCGCACAAAATCAACGCCGTGTTCACGCAGCGCCAACTCCACCGCCATGTTGGTCATCAAGGTGCCGACAACACCAGGCACTGGCAGGCCCCGCTCCAGTCGGTCCATGGCAAACAGGTAAAGCAGTTCATCGCCGTTGTAGAGCCGCCCGGTCGCATCGACCATCTGCAGGCGATCGGCATCCCCATCCAGCGCCACGCCGAGATCGGCCTGGTTGGCCCGGACAGATCGCACCAGGGCATCCGGGTGGGTGGCACCGACTTCGTGATTGATGTTCAGGCCGTCGGGGTTGCACCCCAGCGCAATCACCTCGGCGCCCAACTCATGAAACACCTTGGGGGCGATGTGGTAAGCCGCACCGTGGGCAGCGTCCACCACGATGCGCAAGCCCTTGAGCGTGAGTTCGTTGGGAAAGGTGCTCTTGCAGAATTCGATGTAGCGGCCGGCCGCATCGTCGAGACGCCGGGTCTTGCCCAGCGAAGCCGAGTCCACCCAGACGGGGGCTTCCTGCAGGGCGGCTTCCACATCCAGCTCCCAGGCATCGGGTAGCTTGGCGCCCTGGGCACTGAAGAACTTGATGCCATTGTCCTGAAACGGATTGTGGCTGGCACTGATGACCACGCCCAGGCTGGCGCGCTGGGCGCGGGTCAGATAAGCCACGCCGGGCGTCGGCAGAGGGCCCAGCAATACCACGTCAACCCCGGCCGAATTGAAGCCGGATTCCAGTGCGCTCTCCAGCATGTAGCCTGAAATGCGGGTGTCCTTGCCGATCAGCACGGTGGGACGGCTTTCGGTTTGGCGCAGGACCCGACCCACGGCATGGGCGAGTCGCAACACAAAGTCAGGGGTGATGGGCGCCTGGCCCACCGTGCCTCGGATACCGTCGGTGCCGAAATACTGTCGTGTCATGTCAATCCCTCGTCTGGCCCGGTGAATCTCAGGCCGCTTGTTGAATGCTTGGTTTCTCGGCATCGCGAACCGCCTGCCACACCTGCAAGGCGGCCCGGGTCTCCCGCACATCGTGCACTCGCACCACACGGGCCCCCCGGTCCACGGCGAGCACGGCCGCCGTGGTACTCGGCACCAGGCGCTGCTCCACCGGCAATTGGGTCACGGCCCCCAGCGACGACTTGCGCGACCAGCCCGCCAGCCAGGGCAGGCCCAGCACATCCAGCTCACTTTGGCGGGCCAGCAGAGCAAAATTCTGCGCCACGGTCTTGCCGAAGCCGACTCCGGCGTCCAGCACCACCCGCTCGGGGTCCACCCCCGATGCGAGCAGGCGATCGAGCTCTTGTCGCAAAAAGGCGTTCACGGCAGGAACGACGTCGCCTTCCAGAGGTTCCAGCTGCATGGTCTGAGGGTCGCGGTGCATGTGCATCAGACAGACCCCGCAGCGCGGATGGCGGGCCACGACCTCACGTGCGCCGGCCTGCCGCAAGGCCCAGATGTCGTTGATGACATCGGCACCCAGGTCCAGCACGGCCTGCATCACCTCGGGCTTGTAGGTATCGACCGACACCGGCACGCCCAGGCGCACTGCGTCCTGTACCACGGGCAGCACACGGGCCAATTCATCCTCCAGCGACACCGCCGGGCTGCCCGGACGCGTGGACTCACCACCGATGTCCAGCAGATCTGCCCCTTGGGCCAGCAGTTGCTCGGCATGCCGCAAGGCCTGAACAGCCGTGGCGTGGTGACCGCCATCGGAGAAGGAGTCGGGGGTGACGTTGACGATGCCCATCACCTGCGGGCGACTCAGGTCGATCCGAAAACGCGAAGTCTGCCAAAACATCCAAAAAAACCGATCCGAAATAGGCAACGGGGCCAGTCAAGGCCCCGTTGAGGAGAGACGCCCTGGGCGTCGATCAAGGTCAGCGCCCGAGACTCAGGCGGCCGTCGGTGCTGCCGGAGCCGCCTCGGTGTTGACGGCAGGGGTACCACCGCCACCGCCATCACCACCGGTGGGGGTGCGGGGCGTCCAGTCCTTGGGAGGACGGGGGGCCTTGCCAGCCATGATGTCGTCAAGTTGCTCGCCGTCGATGGTTTCCCACTCCAGCAAGGCCTTGGCCATGGCGTGCATCTTGTCGCTGTGCTCTTCGATCAGGCTTCGCGCAAGCGCGTACTGCTGGTCGATGATGCGACGCACTTCAGAGTCGACCTTTTGCATGGTCTGCTCGCTCATGTTGGTGGTCTTGGTCACCGAGCGGCCCAGGAACACTTCGCCTTCGTTCTCGGCATAGACCATCGGGCCCAGCGATTCGGTCATGCCGTAGCGCATCACCATGTCACGGGCAATCTGAGTGGCACGCTCAAAGTCATTGGAAGCGCCGGTGGTCATCTGGTTCATGAACACTTCTTCCGCAATCCGGCCACCGAACAACATGCTGATCTGGTTGAGCATGTAGTCGCGGTCGTAGCTGTAGCGGTCTTGCGCCGGCAGGCTCATGGTCACGCCCAGCGCACGGCCGCGCGGGATGATGGTGACCTTGTGCACCGGATCGCACTTGGGCAGCAGCTTGCCGATCAAGGCATGGCCCGACTCGTGGTAGGCCGTGTTGCGGCGCTCTTCCTCGGGCATGACCATGCTCTTGCGCTCGGGGCCCATGAGGATCTTGTCCTTGGCCTTTTCAAAGTCTTGCATTTCAACAGTGCGCGCATTGCGGCGGGCAGCCATCAGGGCAGCTTCGTTGCACAGGTTGGCCAGGTCGGCACCGCTCATGCCGGGCGTGCCACGGGCAATGATGCCGGGGTTCACGTCCTGTCCAATGGGCACCTTGCGCATGTGCACATTGAGGATCTGTTCACGGCCGCGGATGTCGGGCAGGGTGACGTAGACCTGACGGTCGAAACGGCCCGGACGCAACAAGGCAGCGTCCAGGATGTCAGGGCGGTTGGTGGCAGCCACCACGATCACGCCGAGGTTGGTCTCAAAACCATCCATCTCGACCAGCATCTGGTTGAGGGTCTGTTCGCGCTCGTCGTTACCGCCGCCCAGCCCGGCGCCGCGCTGGCGTCCGACCGCATCGATTTCATCGATGAAGATGATGCAGGGCGCGTTCTTCTTGGCGTTCTCGAACATGTCGCGCACGCGGGCTGCGCCCACGCCAACGAACATTTCCACGAAATCAGAGCCCGAAATGCTGAAGAAAGGCACCTTGGCTTCGCCAGCAATCGACTTGGCCAGCAAGGTCTTGCCGGTACCCGGAGGGCCCACCAGCAGGAGGCCACGGGGAATGCGCCCACCCAGCTTCTGGAACTTCTGCGGGTCCTTCAAGAAGTCGACCACCTCTTTGACTTCTTCCTTGGCTTCATCGCAACCGGCCACATCGGCAAAGGTGACCTGGTTGTTGTTCTCGTCGAGCATGCGAGCCTTGCTCTTGCCGAAGCTGAAAGCGCCGCCCTTGCCACCACCTTGCATCTGACGCATGAAATAAACCCACACGCCGATCAGCAACAGCATGGGGCCCCAACTGACCAGCAGGGTCATGAGCAGGGAGCCCTCTTCGCGCGGCTTGACGTCGAACTTGACGTTGTTGTTGATGAGGTCACCCACCAGACCGCGATCGAGGTAGGTGGCGGTGGTGCGCAGTTTGCGGTCGTCGGTGGTGACGGCCACGATCTCAGTACCACCCTGGCCTTCTTGGATGGTGGCGCTCTTGATGCGGTTGCCACGCACTTCCTCGAGGAAATCGGAGTACCCGACATAGCCCGCACCCGAACCACCACGCGAGTCGAACTGCTTGAAAACAGTGAACAGCACCATGGCAATCACGAGCCAGACGGCAATTTTCGAAAACCACTGATTATTCAAGCGGGGCTCCAGAAGCGTAAGTCAACGAGGGAAACGTGGGGCCCATTTTAGGCCTTTCAAGTCGTCAGGGGATCTGATTTCTCGATTGCAGCCATAGGGCAAACAAGGGTTTTGACGCAGGAAGCCCTGATTTTCTTGATCTGACTCACGGTTTGCCCGGGTTCTTCAGCCCCATGCCGATCAGAAAGGTCTCCGACGATTTGTCGCGCGAGGACTTGGGCTTGAGCGGCTTGACCACCTTGAAGGTCTCTTTGAACAATTGCACCAGTTGGGTGTAGCCGCTGCCATGGAATACCTTGGTGACCAACGCGCCCTCAGGCTTCAGGTGGTTCTGTGCGAAGTCGATCGCCAGCTCGATCAGATGGGCAATTCTGGCGGCATCGACGTTCTCGACACCCGACAGGTTGGGTGCCATGTCGGACACCACCACATCGATCGGTCGCCCCTGCACCACAGATTCGAGTTGCGCCAGCACCTCGGCTTCACGGAAGTCACCCTGAATGAAAATGACCCCTTCGATCGGATCCATGGGCAGCAGGTCGAGCGCAATGATGGCGCCATTGAGCTCGCCCACGGCGGCACCCGCCGGCGACAGCTTGCGTCGCACGTACTGACTCCAGGCCCCCGGCGTGGAACCCAGATCCACCACCAGGTGGCCTGGCTTGATCAAGCCCAGTGCTTCATCGATTTCCTTGAGTTTGTAGGCCGCACGGGCCCGATAGCCGTCGCGTGCGGCCTGCTTCACGTAGGGGTCGTTGACATGGTCGTTCAACCATGCCTTGTTGACCTTTTTGCTCTTCGTTTTGATCTTCATGTTTCCTTGCCGGCGGCCTGGCCGCCAGGTCACCCTGGTTCTAGGGGCGGCCAAGCCCGATAATACGGCCATGCCCCAAATTCAACTTACACCCGCCGAGCGCCGGGAACAACGGGCCAACGCCCACCACCTCGATCCCGTCGTGCTCATCGGGAGCGATGGTCTCACCCCTGCCGTCCAGAAAGAAGTGGACGCCGCCCTGAATGCCCACGGCCTGATCAAGGTCCGGGTGTTCTCGGACGACCGAGCCAACCGCGAACAGATTTACCAGACCCTGGCCAATGACCTGGGTGCCGCCCCGGTGCAGCACATCGGCAAGCTGCTGGTGCTGTGGCGCCCGCAAGCCGAAAAGCAACGCCCCGAGGACGAAGACCGCATGCCAGGTCCGCGCGACGTCAAGGTGCTGAAATACAGCAAGCGCGCAGGCCACAAGCCTGAGGTCAAGACGCTTCGCGTGCTCGGCAACCAGCGCCTGACGGCGGGTGGTGTGGTCAAGCGCGCCAAGCCCAAGCAGAAGTCGATCAAGAAACGCCAGGCCGACTGAACGCATGAGCCCGGTACCCGACACGGCGATCACCTACAACGGTGATCGCCACGTCATCTGCATGAAATGGGGCACGAAATACGGCCCCGAATACGTCAACCGGCTTTACGCCATGGTGCGCCGCCACCTCAGCGGCCCCTTCAATTTTGTCTGCCTGACAGACGATGCCACCGGCATACGACCCGAGGTCCAGTGCCTGCCCATTCCTGCCCTGAACCTGCCAGCCGGCATTCCCGAACGGGGCTGGACCAAGCTGGCCACGTTCAGTGCCGACCTGCACGGCTTGAACGGCACCGCCCTCTTCCTCGATGTGGACGTGGTCATCACGGGCTCGCTGGATGCGTTTTTCACCCAGCCTGGCGAGTTCCTGATCATCCATGACTACAAACGCCCTTGGCGCATCACAGGCAATTCGTCGGTGTACCGCTTTCAACTGGGGGCTCATCCGGACGTATTGGCGTACTTCAGAGACCATTTCGATCAGATTCGCCAACAGTTCCGCAACGAGCAGGCCTATCTGTCGGATTTTCTGCATCGACAGGGCAAGCTGGCCTATTGGCCTGCCGATTGGTGCCCCAGCTTCAAGTACCACTGCATCCCCGCTTGGCCCAGCAACTACTGGAAAGCCCCTTTTGTGCCCCAGGGCGCGCGTGTGGTGATCTTTCACGGTGAATGCAACCCCCCGGATGCCCTGGCAGGCCGACGCAACCGCCGCTTCCGTCACATCCAGCCCGCCACCTGGGTGGCCGATCACTGGCACGAGTAAAAGCCCTGCAAGCCACCCCTTCAGGCGGCTTGCCGGTGCGACTCACCCGCGACGCCACTGAGGCGCCACAACAGCAGTCCGACCCATACCCACTGCAACAAATACAGGCCACTGCCCAATGAATGCCACAGCTTGAGATTGTCCCGGGCCACGATGTGTGGCGCCACGCCAAACTCAGACAGCAAGGCACACAGCATGGCTGCCAGCACAAAGCCCAGCCATGTCGTCGGCCACACCGGGGCCGAGGCATCTTGATCGGCTGATGGACGCAAGAACATCAGCAACAACAAGCCACAGACCGTCCCAACCCAGGTTTGAGCCGTGAACAGATGGGCGGCCATGCCCCCGGCTACCGCAGGGGCGCCCAACTTGGCAAACAGCAAGGGCACCACCATGAAGCCGACGGCACTCAGGCTGCCCCACCACAGGCCTGCCACCAGGATCGGCAGGCGCGCCCGGAGTCGCTGACGCCAGGTGCTGGTCACAGGTAATGCACCGCCACCACTTCGTAGCGCTTGATGCCGCCCGGGGCCTGCACCTCGGCCACATCGCCTTCTTCCTTGCCGATCAAGGCACGAGCGATCGGGCTGGAGACATTGATCAGACCTTGCTTGAGATCGGCCTCATCCTCACCCACGATCTGGTACCTCACGGCGTCACCGGTGGCCTCGTCTTCCAGTTCGACGGTGGAGCCGAACACCACACGGCCGCCTGCATCGAGGGCCGACGGATCGATGATCTGTGCCGCCGACAGCTTGCCTTCGACTTCCTGAATCCGGCCTTCGATAAAGCCTTGACGGTCTTTGGCAGCTTCGTACTCGGCGTTTTCGCTCAAGTCGCCCTGGGCGCGCGCCTCGGCGATGGCATTGATGACCCAGGGACGGTCGACAGTCTTGAGGCGATGCAGCTCTTCCTTGAGCTTTTCAGCGCCACGCTTGGTGATGGGGATGGTAGCCATGGGGTTACTCCGTCATTTTTTCTTCGAAGTCTGCCTTGCTGACACGGCAGGCTGGCAGGGCACAAAAGCAAACCGCCGCACGTTGCCGCGCGGCGGTTTCATTTCAGCGGTGGATTATGCCGCGATTAGAGCGGTGAACTCAGGCAGCCGTCAATTGCGCATGCAACTCTTGCACCGAGTACACGTCCAGGTTGTCCATGTACTTCATGCCCTCGACGGCCGCCTCGGCACCCGCAATGGTGGTGAAGGTGGTGACACGGGCCAGCAAGGAGCTGGTGCGGATCTGCCGCGAATCAGCGATGGCGTTGCGACGCTCTTCAACCGTGTTGATGACCAGGGCAATCTCGTTGTTCTTGATCATGTCGACGATGTGAGGACGGCCTTCGGTGACCTTGTTCACCGTCACGCAGGCCACGCCTGCGGCGGTGATGGCCGCCGCAGTGCCCTTGGTGGCCACCAGCTCGAAGCCTTGCGCCACCAGTTGACGGGCCACTTCGACGGCGCGCGCCTTGTCGTTGTTCTTCACGGTCAGGAAAGCCTTGCCCGAGCGCGGCAGCTTGGTGCCGGCACCCAGCTGGCTCTTGACGAAGGCTTCGCCGAAGGTCTTGCCCACGCCCATGACCTCGCCGGTGGACTTCATCTCCGGCCCGAGGATGGTGTCCACACCCGGGAACTTGACGAAGGGGAACACCGCTTCCTTGACGCTGAAATAAGGCGGTGTGACCTCTTCGGTGACGCCTTGGGAGGCCAGGGTCTGACCGGCCATGCAACGAGCAGCCACCTTGGCCAGCTGAATGCCGGTGGCCTTGGACACGAAGGGCACGGTGCGTGAGGCACGCGGGTTCACTTCGAGCACATAGATCACGTCCTTGCCGTCGATGTGCTGGATGGCGAACTGCACGTTCATCAAACCCACCACGTTCAGCGAGGCCGCCATGGCGCGGGTCTGCCGCTTGATCTCAGCCACCGTCTCTGCGCTCAGGCTGTAGGGCGGCAGCGAGCAGGCGGAGTCACCGCTGTGCACGCCAGCCTGTTCGATGTGCTCCATCACGCCACCGATGAAGGTCTTGCCTTCAGGGTCGCGCAGGCAGTCGACATCGCATTCGATGGCGTCGTTCAAGAAGCGGTCCAGCAGCACGGGCGAATCGTTGCTGACCTTGACGGCTTCGCGCATGTAGCGCTCCAGGTCGCGCTGCTCGTGCACGATTTCCATCGCACGGCCACCCAGCACGTAGCTCGGGCGCACCACCAGGGGGTAACCCAGGGCGGCCGCCTTGTCGAGGGCTTCGGCTTCGGTGCGCGCGGTGGCGTTCGGGGGCTGACGCAGACCCAGCTCTTGCAGCAGTTTCTGGAAACGTTCGCGGTCTTCGGCCGCGTCGATCATGTCAGGGCTGGTGCCGATGATGGGCACACCCTCAGACTCCAGGCCCAGGGCCAGCTTCAGAGGGGTCTGGCCACCGTACTGAACGATCACGCCGGCCGGCTTTTCCTTGTCGACGATCTCCAGCACGTCTTCCAGCGTCAGGGGCTCGAAGTACAGGCGGTCGGAGGTGTCGTAGTCGGTCGAGACGGTCTCGGGGTTGCAGTTGACCATGATGGTTTCATAGCCGTCCTCGCGCATGGCAAGGGCCGCATGGACGCAGCAGTAGTCGAACTCGATGCCCTGACCGATGCGGTTCGGGCCACCGCCCAGCACCATGATCTTCTTCTTGTTGGTGGGCTCGGCTTCGCACTCGTCTTCATAGGACGAGTACAGGTAGGCCGTGTCGGTGGCAAATTCGGCGGCGCAGGTGTCCACGCGCTTGTAGACCGGGCGCACGTTCAGGGCCTTGCGGGTGTCGCGGATCGCCTTTTCAGGCACCTTGAGGAGCTTGGCCAGACGGCGGTCCGAAAAACCCTTTTTCTTCAGGCTGCGCAAGGTGCCGGCATCGATCGAGGCCAGAGCGGCATCGCCCTTCTCGGCAGCCAGCTTGTCCAGTTCGAGTTCGATCTTGACGATCTCTTCGATCTGCACCAGGAACCAGCGGTCGATCTTGGTCAGATCGAACACTTCGTCCACGCTCAAACCCATGGCAAAGGCATCGCCCACATACCAGATGCGCTCGGGGCCGGGCTCACCCAACTCTTTTTCGAGCACTTCGCGGTCTTGCGTCTTTTCGTTCATGCCGTCCACGCCGACCTCCAGGCCGCGCAGGGCCTTTTGGAACGATTCCTGAAAGGTACGACCCATGGCCATCACCTCGCCCACCGACTTCATCTGGGTGGTCAGGCGGCTGTCGGCCGTGGGGAACTTCTCGAAGGCAAAACGGGGGATCTTGGTGACCACATAGTCGATGCTGGGCTCGAAGCTGGCCGGCGTGGCGCCACCCGTGATTTCGTTGCGCAGCTCATCGAGGGTGTAGCCGACAGCCAGCTTGGCCGCCACCTTGGCAATCGGGAAGCCCGTGGCCTTGGAGGCCAGCGCCGAGGAACGAGACACCCGCGGGTTCATCTCGATCACGATCATGCGGCCATCTTTGGGGTTGACCGAGAACTGAACGTTGGAGCCGCCGGTATCCACACCGATTTCACGCAGCACCGCCAGCGAGGCGTTGCGCATGATCTGGTATTCCTTGTCGGTCAGCGTCTGGGCGGGTGCCACAGTGATCGAGTCACCGGTGTGGACGCCCATGGGGTCCAGGTTCTCGATCGAGCACACGATGATGCAGTTGTCCGCCTTGTCGCGGACCACTTCCATCTCGTACTCTTTCCAGCCCAACAACGATTCTTCGATCAGCAGTTCATTGGTCGGAGAGGCTTCCAGACCGCGCTTGCAAATGATTTCGAACTCTTCAGCGTTGTAGGCAATGCCGCCACCCGTGCCCCCCAGCGTGAAGCTGGGGCGGATCACGGTGGGGAAGCCCACGGACTTCTGCACCGCCCAGGCTTCGTCCATGCTGTGGGCAATGCCTGAACGGGCCGAACCCAGACCGATCTTGGTCATGGCGTCCTTGAACTTCAGGCGGTCCTCAGCCTTGTCGATGGCCTCGGGCGTGGCGCCGATGAGCTCCACCTTGTACTTGTCGAGCACACCGTTGTGCCACAGGTCCAGGGCGCAATTCAGAGCGGTCTGCCCCCCCATGGTCGGCAGGATCGCGTCAGGGCGCTCCTTGGCGATGATCTTTTCGACCGTCTGCCAGGTGATGGGCTCGATGTAGGTGACGTCGGCGGTGGCCGGGTCGGTCATGATCGTGGCAGGGTTGCTGTTGATCAGGATGACCTTGTAGCCCTCTTCGCGCAGGGCCTTGCAGGCCTGCACGCCAGAGTAGTCGAACTCACAGGCCTGGCCGATGATGATCGGGCCGGCGCCAATGATCAGGATGCTTTTGAGGTCTGAACGCTTAGGCATTTTTGTGTTGCTCCATCAGTGCCGTGAAGCGGTCAAAGAGGTACGAGATGTCATGCGGGCCTGGCGACGCTTCAGGGTGACCCTGGAAGCAGAAGGCCGGCTTGTCGGTGCGGGTCAAACCTTGCAGCGTGTTGTCGAACAGGCTGATGTGCGTGGCACGCAGGTTGGCCGGGAGCGTCTTTTCGTCGACGGCAAAACCGTGATTCTGGCTGGTGATGCTGACGCGACCGGTGTCGAGGTCTTTCACCGGGTGGTTGGCGCCGTGGTGACCGAACTTCATCTTGAAGGTCTTGGCGCCCGAGGCCAAGGCCATGATCTGATGCCCCAGGCAGATGCCAAAGGTCGGAATACCGGTTTCGATCAACTCACGGGCCGCAGCAATGGCGTAGTCGCAGGGCTCCGGATCGCCGGGGCCATTGGACAGGAAGATGCCATCGGGCTGATGCTTGAGCACTTCGGATGCAGGCGTCTGCGCCGGCACCACCGTGACCTTGCAGCCGCGTTCAGCCAACATGCGCAGGATGTTTTTCTTGACACCGAAGTCGTAGGCCACGACATGGAACTTGGGCTCAGACTGCACACCGTAGCCCGCGCCCAGCTTCCACTCGGTCTGGGTCCAATCGTAGGCTGCGGGCACGGTCACCACACGGGCCAGATCCAAACCGGCCATGCTTGGGGCCCCCTGGGCGGCGGCCACCGCCTGATCGATCAGCGACTGGGTCACTTCCTGACCAACTGCCAAGCCGACAATCGCACCGTTCTGAGCCCCCTTGCTGCGCAACAGGCGGGTCAGCTTGCGGGTGTCGATGTTGGCGATCGCCACCGTGCCTTCGCGCTGCAGGTAGGCCGACAGCGTCATGGACATGCGGAAATTGGATGCCAGCAAAGGCAAGTCTTTGATGATCAGGCCAGCGGCGTGGACTTTCTCAGCTTCGACGTCTTCCTCATTGACCCCATAGTTGCCAATGTGCGGATACGTGAGCGTCACGATCTGCTGACAGTAGCTGGGGTCGGTGAGGATTTCCTGGTAGCCGGTGATGGCGGTGTTGAACACCACTTCACCGACCGTGGAGCCGGGGGCTCCGATCGAGTTGCCAATAAAGACCGTGCCGTCTGCGAGCGCCAGGATGGCGGGCGGGAAGCTTCCCTGTTGAGACAAAAGCACTGGGTTCTCCGGGTTGGTTACGGGTACGCCCAAGCGGATTCCGACGAGTTGCCTCTGTGGATGTGCTTTTGGAGGGAATGGCTGGAATGCGCTAGGCGTGGGTGTTGCGTGAAAGCCTCTCATTATAGCTGATCGGCGGCACAACTGACGCGAAGTTGACAACCGAGACCCATTTTGAGGTAGGTATTTTTTCGAAACCGCACCTCAAACCAAACAGCCAAACTGGCCGCCCATCAACTCTTCAAGGCAGCCAGCGCACTGGCATGCAGGCAAATGGCCGCAGCAGCTGCCACATTCAAGGACTCTTCACCCCCCGGCTGCCCGATGCGCACGGCCCATTCGGCGCGCGCCATCAGCGCCTCGCAAACGCCCTGCCCTTCGTGGCCCATGGCCCAGGCACAAGGCCAGGGCAAGGATTGATCCTGGATCAGCGCCCCCTGGTGTGAGCTGGTGACAATCAAGGGCACCTTGAGCTCAAGCACCTGCTCCAGCGCCAGGCCCTCAATCAGGTCCAGGGCGAAGTGCGCCCCCATGCCTGCTCGCAGAACCTTGGGCGACCACAAAGCCGCCGTACCCTTGACTGCCAGCACCTGCTTGAAGCCGAACGCAGCGGCGCTGCGCAGGATGGAGCCGACATTGCCCGCATCCTGTACCCGATCCAACACCACGGTCGGCACCGCACCGTTGACGGCTGACGGCACCGGCAAGGCCATCACAAAGGCCATCGGGGCGGGCGATTCAAGGCCACTGAGGTCTTTGAACAGGGCATCGGGCAGCACCAGATTTCGCGGAGCGTGAGACGCCCAGCCCGCCCCTTCGCGGCTCCAGAAGGATTCAGCGTAGACACCCAGTGCCGGGCGCAGGCCCCGCTGCAAGGCCGCGCGGGCCAGATGATCACCCTCCAGCCACACCCGCCCCTGTTTGCGGTAGGCCGTGCTGTCCTGGGTGAGGCGACGCAACTCCTTGAGTTGCGGATTGTCACGCGAAGTGATCGGGGTGAAGTTGGCGTTCTGAGTCACAGACAGCATTGTCGCGCACCCGCCAGGGCTTGCGCCTCACGCACTGGCGCGAACGTGTGCCTGTGCTGAGGACAGGGCCCCTGCTCACGCAAGGCCGCCAGGTGCGCGGCGGTGCCATACCCCTTGTGCGAGTCAAAGCCGTAAAGCGGATACTGCTGATGGTATTGCTGGCACCACCGATCACGGTGCACCTTGGCCAAGATGGAGGCCGCCGAAATGGATGGAATCAAGGCATCGCCCTTGACCACGGCCTCAGCCAGCACATCGAGACGAGGCAGTTGATTGCCATCCACCAGCACCTTGACGGGCTTGAGTCGCAAGCCCTCCACAGCCCGGCGCATCGCCAGCAGGGTGGCCTGCAAGATGTTGAGCCTGTCGATCTCCTCCACCGAGGCTTCTGCAATCGAGCAACACAAGGCCTTGGCCCTGATTTCATCAAACAGCTTCTCCCGCCGCGCCGCAGTGAGCTTCTTGGAGTCGGCCAGCCCCTGGATCGGCCGCAGTTCATCCAGGATGACGGCTGCAGCCACCACGGGCCCCGCCAGTGGGCCACGCCCAGCCTCATCGACTCCCGCCTGCAAACCAGGGGGGTCCCAGAGCAGCGTGGATTGTTCAGCGTGCAAGAAGCTTCTCGATCGCATCGGTGGCCAGGCGAGCGGTGTCGCGTTGAAGGGTTTGGTGGAGTTGAAGAAAATGAGCCTGAAGGTCTGCGACCCTGGCTGGGCTGTCCAGCCAATCACCCACTGCCGCTGCCAGCGCCGAAGGCGTGGCCGCCTCCTGCAGCAACTCGGGCACCACAAAGTCTCGAGCCAGGATATTGGGTAGGCCCACCCAGGGCTGCAGCTTTTTACCCTTCATGATCTGCCAGCTCAACCAAGGCATGTTGTAGGCAATCACCATCGGGCGCTTGAACAGGGCGGCCTCCAGCGTCGCCGTACCACTGGCAATCAGGGTCACATCACAGGCCGCCAGCGCAGCGTGGGATTGCCCCTCCAGAATGGTCAGCATCCCCTCGGTCAGGCCCGCACGCCGCGCCGCAGCCTCCACCTCGGCTCGCAAGGCTGGCAAGGTGGGAAGCACAAAGCGAAGATCGGGGTAACGTGCCCGCAACAGACCGGCAGCCGCCATGAAACGATCCACCAGGTAGTGCACCTCGGAACGCCGGCTGCCCGGCAGCAAGGCCACGATGCGCCCATCCTGCGGCAGGCCGAGTTGGCGCCGCGCTGCCGCGCGATCAGGCTCCAGCGGAATCATGTTCGCAATCGGATGCCCAACATAGGTGGCCGCAACACCATGGGCGGCCAGGAGCTCTGGCTCGAAAGGGAAAACGCACAGCACGTGATCGGCTGCGCGGCGCAACTTTTCGACCTTCTTGGCCCGCCAGGCCCAAAATGAGGGACTGACGAAATGCACCGTGGGGATCCCGGCCTCGCGCAAGCGGATTTCCAGATCGAAATTGAAATCAGGGGCATCTACCCCCACGAACACATCAGGGCGGTCGGCCAGCAGGCGGTCGCCAAGGGCACGGCGCATGGCCAGCAGCTCACGCAGGTGCGGTAGCACCTCGACATAGCCCCGAACGGCCAGACGCGCCTGAGGCCACCAGGCCTCGAAGCCTCGCTGAGCCATCGCCGGCCCACCGATGCCCCGCGCAGTCAAGGCAGGCCAACGGGCCTTCAACCCATCCAGCAGCAAGGCGGCCAACAAGTCACCGGACGCCTCGCCGGTCACCATGGCGAAACGCGGATCCATGGTCACTTCGGGGTCAGCGCACGATGCCGCGGCTGGGCGGCGTCTGCTCAAGGAATTCGAGCATCATCTGCACGTCTGCCGCAGCTTCAGGATGGCTTTCGGTCAAACGCGAAATCTCGGTGCAGGCCACATCCAGCGCCAGATTGTTGCGGTACAAAAGCTTATGAATGCTCCGCACGGCAGCAATGCGTTCGGACGAGAAGCCCCTGCGGCGCAAACCTTCGAAATTCATCGAACGGGCCTGGGCCGGCTGCCCCTGAGCCATGACAAATGGCGGTAGGTCAGCAAACAACAGCGAGCACATGGCCGTCATGCAATGCGCACCAATGCGCACAAACTGGTGCGCCACGGTGAAGCCGCCCAGAATCGCCCAGTCACCGACTTCCACATGACCTGCCAGCTGCGAATTGTTGGCAAAAATGGTGTTGTTACCCACCATGCAATCGTGAGCCAAGTGGACGTAAGCCATGATCCAATTGTCATTGCCGACGCGTGTCACCCCTCCGCCACCAGGTGATCCGATGTTGAAGGTGCAAAACTCACGAATCGTATTGCGATCGCCGATGAACAGCTCGCAAGGCTCGTTGTCGTATTTTTTGTCCTGCGGAATCGCACCCAGTGAGTTGAACTGGAAGATGCGGTTATCGCAACCGATCGTGGTGTTGCCCTCGATCACGCAGTGAGCACCGATCGTGGTGCCCGCACCAATGATCACGTCCGGCCCGATGATGGTGTAAGGCCCCACCGAGACCGTGCTGTCGAGCTCGGCTGCGGGGTCCACGATGGCGGTGGAATGGATTTGGGCCATGGCGTGCTCCTGGGATTGATCAGGCAATGGTGCGCATGGTGCACATGAGTTCGGCTTCGCAGGCCACTTCTTCGCCCACGCGGGTGATGCCCTTGAACTTGAAGATACCGGCCTTCATACGCTCCAGCGAGACGTCCATGATCAGTTGATCACCCGGCTCGACAGGGCGCTTGAAACGCGCACCATCAATGCCGGCGAAGTAATACACCGTCTTGTCGTCAGGCGTGACACCCAGGGTGTCAAAAGCCAGCAAAGCTGCCGCTTGAGCCATGGCTTCCAGCATCAGCACGCCCGGCATCACAGGGCGATGAGGGAAATGGCCCATGAAGTAGGGCTCATTGATCGACACGTTCTTCAAGGCCTTGATGGTCTTGCCCTTTTCAACCGACAGCACACGATCTACCAGCAGGATGGGATAACGGTGGGGCAGTTGCTTGAGGATTTGATGAATGTCCAACATGGGGTACTTTATGAATTCGATTCTTGTTTTGACGACTCAAGCGCCTTGATGCGTTCTCGAAGGCCGTGAAGTTGCTTGAGAGTGGCCGCATTCTTCTCCCACTGGCGGTTGTCGTCCAGAGGGAACACGCCAGTGTACTGGCCGGGCTTGAGCAATGAGCGGGTCACCACAGAGGCTGCAGAAATGTGAACATGGTCCGCCAGCGTCAGGTGCCCCAGCACCACGGCGCCGCCGCCGACGGTGCAATGCGCCCCGATGGTGGCGCTGCCCGCCACCCCCACACAACCTGCCAACGCAGAGTGCGCGCCAATGCGGACGTTGTGGCCGATCTGGATCAGATTGTCCAGCTTCACGCCATCTGCCAGCACGGTGTCGTCCAGCGCTCCGCGGTCAATGCAGGTGTTGGCACCAATCTCGACATCGTTTCCGATACGCACGGCGCCCAATTGCTCGATCTTTTCCCAGATCCCATCGACAGGTGCGAAGCCGAAACCATCTGCACCAATGACCACGCCTGGGTGAAGAATGCAGCGTTCACCAATCGAACACCCCTCGCCCACGGTGACACGGGAATAAAGCAAGGTGTCCGCACCGATGCGAGCGCCGCGCTCGATCACACACAGTGCACCGATGCGGGCCGTGGGATGAACCTCAGCCTCGGGATCGATCACTGCGCTGGGGTGAACACGCAAGGTGTTCACTGGGCGCATCGCCTGCTTCCAGAACCTGGTCAACCGCGCGAAGTACAAATAGGGCTGATCCGTGACGATGCATGCGCCGCGCTCGCGGGCCAAGTCACGAAAAGCCGGCGCCACGATCACGCAACCCGCCTTTGTCAGAGACAACTGCTGCTGGTATTTGGGGTGGCTCAGAAAACTGATGGAGTCGGCCTGCGCCGACTCCAGCGGGGAGATGCGAGCAATGCCCAGCGACGGGTCTCCGATGAGTTCGCCGCCGAGTGCCTCAACAATCTGCCCCAGATGCAGGACCATGCCTGTCACCCGGCTCACTTGCCCGTGCTGCCCGAGGCTGCGCTGGCAGCATTCAAAGCTTTGATCACCTTGTCAGTGATGTCGTGCTTGGGATTGATGTAGATGGCTTCTTGCAGAATCACGTCGTACTTTTCAGTTTCGGCGACTTGCTTGACCACCTTGTTGGCGCGATCGATGACCTGCTGCAGTTCTTCGTTCTTGCGGGTGTTCAGGTCTTCCTGGAATTCACGGCTCTTGCGCTGGAAATCGCGGTCTTGATCGACCAGCTGCTTCTGGCGGCTGGTGCGCTGCGTTTCAGACAGGGTCGGTGCCTCACGCTCGAACTTGTCCGAGGCGGTCTTCAACGCGTTGCGCTGATCGACCAATTCTTTTTCGCGCTTGGCAAATTCAGCTTCGAGCTTGGCCTGGGCAGACTTGGCCATGTTTGCTTCGCGGAAGATGCGGTCGGTGTTGACGAAACCGGCACGGAAGTCTTCGGCCATGACCGGAGCAGCAGCGAACGCGGAGGCACCCAGCACTGCGGCCAGGGCCCATTGACGAGAAATGGATTTCATTAGAAAGACGTTCCGATCTGGAATTGCAATCTCTGGATTCTATCGCCAGGGAACTTGCGTACCGGATTGGCAATGGCAAAACGCAGAGGCCCCATGGGAGATACCCAACTCAAGCCAATACCCACCGAAGTGCGGAGTTGGCTGGAGGTGATTTTTTCATTTTCACCAAAAATGTTACCAACGTCCGTGAAGCCGAAGACACGAAGTGTGCGGTCATTGCCGGCACCCGGGAACGGCGCCGTGACTTCGGCGTTGAGAACCACCTTCTTGGCACCGCCCACGATGGCGCCTGTGACGTCGTGCGGGCCCAAGGTACCTTGATCAAAGCCCCGGACAGAACCCAGACCACCGCCGTAGAAGTTCTTGAACACCGGGAATGGGCGTCCACCCAACCCCTTGCCCAGACCGATTTCGCCGTTGAAAGCAAACGTGAACTTCTTGGTGATGGGCACGTATTGCTGATACTGGTAGTTGTTGCGGGTGTATCGCGCGTCCCCGATCATGCCCAGTTCTGAATTGAAGCGCTGATAGCGCCCATTGTTGGGTGCCAGGGCGCTGTCCCGATCATCCCGGGACCAGCCGAGCGTGAGGGGGGCAGCCCAGCTGGTGTAGCCGTAGGTTTCCGCGTAGGTCAGATATGCGGCTGGAATGTTGGTACCCGCCTGGATGGTGGTTTGCTCAGCATTCATGCCCACAAACACGCGATCGGTCTCGCTGAACGGGATACCGAAACGCAGACCAGCGCCCGTGGTCAGCAAGCGGTAGTTCCCCCCCTGATCTGCGTAGGGCCGCAGCGCGCGGTGGTAGAGATCGATGGTGCGGGAGATGCCATCGACCGTGAAGTACGGGTCGGTCGCATTCACCGAAATGACGCGGTTGTACTTGCTGGTGTTGATCTCGAAGCCGAGGTAATTGCCCGAGCCAAACACGTTTTCATTGCGGATGCTGAACGAGAGCGAAACGCGCTCGGCACTCGAAAACCCGGCACCCAACTGAATGCTGCCTGCCGGCTTCTCCGTCACATTGATGACCAGATCAACCTGGTCTGGCGAGCCTGGCACCTCCTGGGTTTCGATGTTGACGTCCTTGAAGAAACCCAGACGATCCACCCGGTCACGCGACAGCTTGATGCGGTCCCCGTCGTACCACGAAGCTTCAAACTGGCGGAACTCACGGCGAACCACTTCGTCACGCGTGCGGCCATTGCCTGTCACGTGGATGCGGCGGACGTAAGCGCGGCGAGACGGTTCCGCTGCCAGCACAAAAGAAACGCGATTGGTGCTGCGATCAATGTCGGGGCGAACCTCCACCCGAGCAAAGGCAAAGCCAAAATTGCCAAAATAATCAGAGAAGGCCTTGCTGGTGTGAGCAACGTCATCGGCGTTGTAGGGCTCACCCACCTTGATCGAAACCAAAGACTTGAATTCGTCTTCTTTGCCCAGGAAATCGCCCTCCAGCTTGACACCAGACACGACAAAGCGCTCACCCTCAGTCACGTTGATGGTGATGGAAATGTCTTTCTTGTCAGGCGAGATCGCGACCTGGGTCGAGTCAATGCGGAACTCAAGATAACCACGTGCCAGGTAATAGGAGCGCAGGGATTCCAGATCGGCATTGAGCTTGGCACGGGCATAGCGATCCGACTTGGTGTACCAGCTCAGCCAGCCGCCGGTGTCCAGGTCAAACAGGCCGCGCAGCGTCGATTCGCTGAAGGCCTTGTTACCCACCACCTGGATGTCCTTGATTTTGGCGGGTTCACCCTCGACCACCGAGAAGGTCAGATTGACCCGGTTGCGCTCAATGGGCGTGACGGTGGTCACCACTTCGGCGCCGTAAAGACTGCGGCTGATGTATTGGCGTTTGAGTTCCTGTTCAGCCCGGTCGGCCAACGCTTTGTCAAAGGGTCGCCCCTCTGCCAGGCCCACGTCGCGCATGGCTTTTTTCAGAGTGTCTTTGTCGAACTCTTTGGTACCGACGAAATCGACTTCGGCCACTGTGGGGCGCTCTTCAACGACCACCACGAGCACGTCGCCATTGGCTTCGAGTCGCACGTCCTTGAAAAGACCCAATGCAAACAGCGCACGGATGGCTGCCGAGCCCTTGTCATCGTTGTAGGTCTCACCGACCCGGAAAGGGAGTGACGCAAAGATGGTTCCGGGCTCAACCCGCTGGAGGCCCTCAACGCGGATGTCACGCACAGTGAAGGGGTCGACGGCCCAGGCATGCGAGGCTACCAGGAGGGTCGTCACTGCAGCCACAGTGCGCAGGCAAAAACGGGAGAGATGTTTGTTCATGAATGAGCGCGGGCCGCGGCGCCAAGCGCTGCGACCACAAGGTTAACCAAAGAGCCGGGTGACGTCGTTGAAGAACGCGACGGACATCATGGCCATCAGCAGGGCGATCCCCCCCCGCTGCAGCCGCTCCATCCAGGCATCTGACACGGCCTTGCCGGTCACCGCCTCCCAAAGATAATACATCAGGTGTCCACCGTCCAAGACCGGCAGGGGAAGCAGGTTCAAGACGCCAAGGCTCACACTGATCAAGGCCAAAAACACCAAGTACTGACTCAACCCCAGGCTGGCTGACTTGCCGGCGTAGTCCGCGATGGTCAATGGGCCACTGATGTTGCGGATCGAGGCCTCGCCAATCACCATCCGCCCCATCATGCGCAGGGTCAGCGACGACACCTCCCAGGTCTTGACAGCGCCTCGCCAAAGCCCGTCGATGGGCCCAAGACGCACGGTCACGAATTCAGGTGGCGCACCAATCATGGCCCCCACGCGGGCCACCCGGCCGTCGCGGCCGTCTGGCTGCATCTCGGGCTTCATCTCGAGGGAACGCACCACCCCGCCCTGCTCGACGCGCCAGGTCTGGGCCAGCGGCACGCCCTGCACCACTGAAGAGCGGATCAATTCGCGCAACTGCTGCCCATCGACGATGGGTGTGGCGCCGATCTGATGGACAAGATCACCCCGGCGCAATCCACCCCGCTCTGCAGGGCTGCCAGGCATCACATCGCCCACTTCAGGGCGGGTCCACGGCCCCATGAGTCCAATGCGGCGAAAAAGCTGAGCGTCAGCCTCTTTGACCTGAACCCGGGACAGGGGCAACAGGTAGTCACGCGTGCCGGCGTGCTCTCCCATCGCCACTTCGAGCTGAACGTCTCGGCCATTGAGTGCAGCCTGCGTCAACAGCCAGCGCAGGTCTTCAAAGGAAGTCACCGCCTCCAGTTCTTCGCCGGCCAAGGCCGCGCGGCGCACCGTCTCCCCCCCCTGCAAACCAGCCTGGGCCGCAATCGACCCTTGCACAGGGCTGGCCAGGATCGCCGCAGGCTCTTCAACGCCCGTCCAGTTCACCACCGTGTAGAGCAGGACGGCCAACAGCAGATTGGCCACCGGACCCGCTGCCACCACCGCCGCACGCTTGAACAAAGGTTGGGCATTGAATGCCAGGTGCCGCTCCGCGGCATCCACCGGGGCCTCGCGCTCATCCAGCATGCGGACATAGCCGCCCAAAGGAAATGCACTCAGAACAAACTCAGTCGGCGAGCCTTTGGGCTGCCATCGCAACAGGACCTTGCCAAACCCGATGGAGAAGCGGAGCACTTTGATGCCGCAGGCCACGGCAACTCGGTAGTGCCCATATTCATGAACGGCAATCAACACGCCCAAGGCCAGAAGAAAAGCCAACACGGTCATCAACATGGGCACTCCTCAGCCATCAGGTCTGCATGCGCTGGGCGGCCTGCCCGGCGACTTCACGCGCACGGGCATCCAGCAACAGCAGTTCTTGAAGTGTGGCCGGCTGCTGGGGCAACACCGCAGCCAACGCTTCCAGATTCACATGGTGAATCTGATCAAAGCGGATGCGACGGTCCAGGAAGGCCTGAACAGCCACCTCATTGGCTGCGTTGAGCACGGCAGCGGTGCCGGCAGGCCCCTCCAGGGCGTCCCAGGCCAGTTGCAGGCCTGGAAAGCGGGCCGGGTCAGGTGGCTCGAACGTCATGGCCGGCAAGGCCGTGAAATCGAGGTGCGCAGCGCCACTGTCAATGCGTTCGGGCCATGCCAATCCGTAGGCAATGGGCGCACGCATGTCGGGCACGCCGAGCTGAGCCACCACAGAGGTATCGTGGTACTGAACCATCGAATGCACGATGCTCTGAGGGTGGATCACCACCTCGATTCGCTTGGGTGCCAGGCCGAACAGATAGCGCGCCTCGATCACCTCAAGGGCCTTGTTCATCATGGTGGCGGAGTCGACCGAGATCTTGCGCCCCATCGACCAATTGGGATGGGCACAAGCCTGCTCGGGCGTCACCTCGGACAATGTCCGCGGGTCACGGGTGCGGAAGGGCCCACCAGAAGCCGTGAGGATGATCTTGCGCACCCGCCGATCCCAGGTGGAGGCATCGTCGGGCAAAGACTGGAAGATGGCCGAGTGCTCGCTGTCAATCGGCAGCAGCACCGCCCCGCCCTCGCGCACAGCCTGCAAAAAGACCTCAGCCCCCACGACCAGGGCCTCCTTGTTGGCCAGCATGAGGCGTTTGCCGGCTCGCGCCGCCGCCAGACAGGGCGCCAGACCTGCCGCGCCGACGATGGCCGCCATCACAGCATTCACCTGCGGGTGGGCAGCCACCGCCTCGATGGACTCGGCACCCCACAACACCTCGACAGGCAGACCTTCAGCCTTGACCCGATCCGCCAGACGTCGGCCATGGACTTCGCTGGCCATCACCGCAAAACGGGGGCGATAGCTTGCACATTGCTTGAGCATGAGCTCAACCTGCGTCGCCGCCGTGAGTGCGAATACTTCATAGCGCTCGGGGTGGCGCGCCATGACGTCCAATGTGCTTTGACCGATGGAACCGGTCGATCCCAGAATGGTGATGCGTTGTGTCATGTCTTCAAACCAGAGTGCTCAGCATCATGGCGAGCGGCAAAGTGGGCAACAAGGCGTCGATGCGGTCAAGCACGCCGCCGTGGCCCGGCAGCAGGCCGCTGCTGTCCTTGGCGCCCGCGCTGCGCTTGATGAGCGACTCCACCAGATCACCCACCACGCTCATCGCACCCATGAACACCACAGCCAGCAGGGCAAAGAGCCAGCCCGGCGCCATCAAACGACTGTAAAAACTGGGGACCGTGGCCCCCAATGACGCATCAGCCAGCGGCCATACCCAGGCCAGAACGATGACCCCAGCCAACCCACCCCAGACGCCTTCCCAGCTCTTGCCAGGACTGATGCTGGGGGCGAGTTTGCGGCGCGTGAAGCGCAATCCAAATGCACGCCCGGCGAAATAGGCAAAGATGTCGGCCACCCAGACCAGAACCAGAACCGAAAGAAGAAAATTGACGCCCACCACCTTGGCCTGAGCCACCGCCAGCCAGGCCGTCACCAAGGCCAAAAGGCCCGCCACCCAGCGAACCAGCAGGGGCACACGGGGCCAGCCCGCCACTCCACCACGCAGCAACGCAGCACTGCCCAGCACCCACGCGGGCCCGGCTACCACCCAAAGGCTGCGCAGTGAAACATCCAGCGCCCCCGCCCACCAGGCCAGCGCACAAATGAGCAGACAGACCCCGGCAGTGGCCCAGGACATGGGTTGCGACAAACCATTCAGGCGCCCCCACTCCCAACCGCCGGCAGCGATGAACAACAGCATCAAGGCACAAAAAGGCTGCGGCTGCGCATAGAACAAGGCGGGCAGCAAAACAGCCAGCAGAATCAGTGCGGTGATGACACGCTGCTTGAGCATGGAAATCGCCTTTCTCAGACCTTGGGGGATGCAGACGAGGTCGCCTGCGCCATCTGCTCAGACGTCTTGCCGAAGCGACGTTCACGGGCACCATAGGCCGAAAACGCCTCATCCAGAGCAGCCTCGTCGAAATCAGGCCAGAGGCGGTCGCTGAAGAAAAGCTCGGAGTAAGCGCATTGCCACAACAGGAAATTGCTGATGCGTTGTTCGCCCCCTGTACGGATCATCAAGTCCGGGTCGGGCACATGGGAGAGGGCCATGGCCCGATCCAGTGCCAGTTCGGTGATCGGCTCACCTCGGGCGACCAACGCTGCTGCAGCCTGGGCAATGTCCCATCGACCACCGTAGTTGAAACAGACATTGAGGATCAATCGATCGTTCTGCGCTGTCGCGGCCTCAGCTTGGGCCAAGCCTGCAGCCACCTTTTCGGAGAGGCCTCGACGTTCGCCAACAAAATGCAGACGCACACCATCCGCCTTCAGTTGAGGAACCTCACGGCCCAGGGCCATCGCCAACAAATCCATCAAGCCGGACACCTCGTCAGCCGGGCGATTCCAGTTTTCGGACGAAAAGGCAAAAACGGTCAGCACCTTCACACCGCGCGCTGCGCAGGCCTTGACACAACGCCGCAAGGAATCAACCCCCTGCTTGTGGCCAGCCACCCGCGGGAGGAATCGGCGCGTGGCCCAGCGCCCATTGCCATCCATGACGATGGCGACGTGATGAGGAACAGCCTGGTTCGCGGGAATCTGGGTCATGGACAGCAAGATACTTCAGAGACAGGGCACGATACCCCAGAAAACGAATGGGGCAGCCCTGCTGGAGAGCCGCCCCTGAAATGGCCCTCAGGCCTGGATAGCACGACAAGCGGCGGCCATCAAACCGCCATGATGTCCTGTTCCTTGGAAGCCACCAGTTTGTCGATCTCGGCAATGTGCTTGTCGGTCACCTTCTGGGTGTCGGCTTCTGCGCGCTTTTGATCGTCTTCGGAGGCCAGCTTGTCCTTGACCAGCTTCTTCACCGACTCATTGGCATCGCGACGCAGGTTGCGAATGGCCACCTTGGCGGCCTCACCTTCGTTGCGCACGACCTTGGTCAGTTCCTTGCGACGCTCTTCGCTCATGGGGGGCATGGGCACGCGGATCAGTTCGCCCATGCTGGAGGGGTTCAAGCCCAGGTCGCTGTCGCGGATGGCTTTTTCGATCTTGGCGCCCATGCCCTTTTCCCAGGGCTGAACGCTGATGGTGCGAGAGTCCAGCAGCGACACGTTGGCCACCTGGCTGATCGGCACCGGCGATCCGTAGTAATCCACCTGCACGGCATCCAGCAGAGCCGGGTTGGCGCGACCCGTGCGGATCTTGGTCAGGTTGTTCTTGAAGGCCGCGATGGACTGATCCATCTTGGTTTCGGTTGTCTTCTTGATGTCGGCAATGCTCATGTCAATCTCCTGGAACGAATCCCGGCAACTGTTGCCGGAACTCTTCGGGCTGAAGGGCCGGGGCTCAGGCGTAAACCAGAGTCCCCTCGTCCTCACCCATCACGACGCGCTTGAGCGCACCGGGCTTGAAGATGGAAAACACCTTCACTGGCAACTTCTGGTCGCGGCACAGAGCAAACGCCGTGGCATCCATGATGCCCAGGTTCTGCGCCATCGCTTCATCAAACGAAATTTTCGCGTAACGGGTTGCGTTGGGATCCTTCTTGGGATCCGCAGAGTACACACCATCCACCTTGGTGGCCTTGAGCACCAGCTCGGCGCCGATTTCAGCACCACGCAAGGCAGCCGCAGTGTCCGTCGTGAAGAAAGGGTTACCCGTGCCGGCGGCAAAGATCACCACCTTGCCCTCTTCGAGATACTGCAAGGCCTTGGGACGCACATAGGGCTCGACCACCTGCTCGATGGCAATCGCGGACATGACACGGGCGATCAAACCCGCTTTTTCCATGGTGTCAGCCAGCGCCAGTGCGTTCATCACCGTGGCCAGCATGCCCATGTAATCGGCCGTGGCCCGATCCATCCCCACGGAGCCTCCGGCAACACCCCGGAAGATGTTGCCGCCCCCGATCACCACCGCCACCTCGACACCCAGGCGGGTGACCTCGGCCACCTCTTCCACCATGCGGACGATGGTAGCTCGGTTGATACCAAAGGCATCGTCCCCCATCAGGGCCTCGCCTGACAGCTTCAGCAGGATCCGCTTGTTGGCTGGTTTGGCGTTGGTCATGAAAGGGTTCTCCTGAGTTCGATGGGGTGACGTTGGGGGTTATTGCGAGATGACGGAATCAGGCTGCAGCCTTGGCAGCAGCGACCTGCGCAGCTACTTCAGCAGCGAAGTCGTCAACCTTCTTTTCGATGCCTTCGCCAACGATGAACAGCGTGAAGCCCTTCACATCGGTGCTGGCGGCCTTGAGCATCTGCTCGACAGTTTGCTTGTCGTTCTTCACGAAGGCCTGGTTGAACAAGGACACTTCCTTCAGGAACTTCTGCACACCACCTTCGATGCGCTTGGTCACGATTTCAGGCGACTGCACCGGCTTGCCTTCGGCCTGGGCCTTGGCGGCATCTTCTGCAGCCTTGCCAGCGGCCACAGCACGCTCTTTTTCAATCAGATCGCTCGGCACATCGGCGCTGGTCAGGGCCACGGGCTTCATGGCGGCCACGTGCATGGCGACGTCCTTGGCGGCAGCTTCGTCACCATTGAACTCAACCACCACACCAATGCGGGTGCCGTGCAGGTAGGCGGCCAGTTGGGCGCCATTGTCAAAACGCTTGAAACGGCGGAAAGACATGTTTTCGCCGATTTTGCCGATCAAGCCCTTGCGCACGTCTTCCAGGGTGGGGCCGTAGGTGTCTTGCTCATAGGCCAGAGCGCCCAGGGCTTCAATGTCAGCGGGGTTGTGCTTGGCAACCAGCTCAGCGGCAGCCTTGGCCAGAGCCAGGAAGCTGTCGTTCTTGGTCACGAAGTCGGTTTCGCAGTTCACTTCGATCAGCGCACCAGTGTTGCCTTCGATGAAGCTGGCGACCACGCCTTCAGCGGTCACGCGCGAGGCAGCCTTGCCGGCCTTGGTGCCCAACTTGACACGCAGCAGCTCTTCCGCCTTGGCCATGTCGCCACCGGCCTCGGTCAGTGCCTTCTTGCACTCCATCATGGGGGCGTCGGTCTTGCCACGCAGTTCAGCGACCATGCTTGCGGTAATTGCAGCCATTTTTTGTTACTCCGTATTCAGTTCAAGTCAAAACGTTGTTGATGGGCTAAAAAAAAGGGGGCAACTAAGCCCCACTTTCTTCGCGACCCTTCGGAATTCGCGCGGGGCAAACTCAGGCAGCCGATTCTTCGACTTCCACGAATTCGTCGCCGCCTTCAGCAGCCACAGCCTTGACCACTTCGTTACCGGCTTCTGCACGGCCAGCGATGATGGCGTCAGCAATGCCACGGGCATACAAAGCCACGGCCTTGGCCGAGTCATCGTTGCCGGGGATCACGTAGTCGATGCCTTCGGGCGAGTGGTTGGAGTCAACCACACCAATCAGCGGGATGCCCAGTTTCTTGGCTTCAGCGATGGCAATCTTGTGGAAGCCGACGTCAATCACGAAAATGGCGTCCGGCAGGGCCGTCACGTCCTGGATACCGCCGATGTCTTTTTCGAGCTTGTCGATTTCGCGGCTGAACGTCAGCTGTTCCTTCTTGGACAGGCCACCCAGGCCAGCTTCTTGTTGTGCCTTCAGATCCTTCAGACGCTTGATCGAGGTTTTCACAGTCTTGAAGTTGGTCAGCGTACCGCCCAGCCAACGCTGGTTCACGAAAGGCACGCCGGCGCGCTCGGCTTCAGCAGCCACGATGTCGCGGGCTTGACGCTTGGTGCCCACAAACAGGATGGTGCCGCGGTTGGCAGCCAGTTGCTTCACGAACTTGGAAGCTTCCTGGAACATCGGCAGCGACTTTTCCAGGTTGATGATGTGGATCTTGTTGCGATGGCCGAAGATGAAGGGGGCCATCTTGGGGTTCCAGAAGCGGGTTTGGTGACCGAAGTGGACACCGGCTTCCAGCATTTCGCGCATAGTAACGGACATGAAAATTCTCCGAAGGTTGGGTCTAAAATCCAGCCCGACTTTGGCGTTTCTTACAGGGAAAACCCTTGAAAACGCCAACACCTTGATGGGTCTGGTTTGCGATTTGTCTTGCCGTGACACCAGCAAAAACCCCAAAATTATAGCATGGCCAACCGCCTGTCCCGACCGATGGCCTACTCACCCATTGGCAGGTCCGCGTCGCGACAGCACCAAGCCCAACGAAAGACTGGCACCTCCGGTCGACCAAGAATTCACCAGGTGCCCCAAGCAAAGCGCATGAACATTGCCATCATTGGCGCCGGAATCATCGGCGTCACGACAGCCTACGAACTGGCCTACGACGGCCACCAGGTCACCGTTTTCGAGCGCCACGGCGCAGTTGCAGAGGAATGCAGTTTTGCGAATGCCGGCCTCATCTCGCCGGCCCAGCTGCTGCTCTGGGCAGCTCCCGGCATGGCAGGCAAATGGCTGCGCCAATGGGGCGCGGCCCACTCAGCAATGCAACTCGGCCCCAGACTCGGCCTGCGCGAACTGGGCTGGATCGGGCAATGGCTGCGCGCCAGCCGAGGCAGCCGAAGCACGGAGAGTGGCCAACATCTGCAACAGCTGATCACCCACAGCCTGACGCGTCTGCATCACCTGCGCCAACGACATGCACTTGAATTTGACGCCAGCACAGGCCATCTGCTGTTGCTGCGCAATGCGCAGGAACACAAAAGCCTGCAAGAACGCCTGAGCCGCCTGCGCGAAGCGGGTCTAGGCTTTCGCGAGCTCAACGCCGACGAGGCCCGCAAGCTGGAACCCGCCCTGAACCCGGACAGCCCCATTGAAGCCGCCATCCACCTGCCGCAGGATGAAGTGGGCAACTGCCGCCAGTTCGCACTGATGATCAGGAGCGAAGCTGTGCGCCTGGGTGTGACCTTCGAATTCAACACCGCCGTCAGCCACATCGCCCCCGGCCCGCGCCCCTCACTCAGCACCCAAAGCACAAACCCACCCCGACCCTTCGATGCCATCGTGCTGTGCACCGGCGCCGACGCCTCAACACTGATCAAGCCACTGGGCCTGAAGATTCCACTGATGGGCATTCAGGGCTACTCGGTCAGTGCCAATGTGCGAGAAGCCCTGAATGCTCCGCGAAGCATCGTCAGCGATGAGCGCCATCGAATCACCATTGCCCGACTAGGTCAACGCGTGAGGGTGGCTGGCGGGGCAGAATTGGGCTACCGGCAGGATGACAAGCGGACCTCCGCGCTGCGCACACTCTATCAAGTGCTGCAAGACTGGTTTCCAGGCGCCGCCTCCATGACTGCAGGTGTGCAGGAATGGAAAGGCAGCCGGCCCATGATGCCCGACGGACTGCCGGTGCTGGGTGCCAGCGGTGTTCCCGGCATCTGGCTGAACCTGGGGCATGGCGACAATGGCTGGGCCCTGAGTTGCGGTAGCGCCAGGCTTCTGGCCGACGCCCTGGCGGGCCAAAAGTCCGAACTGGATCTTGACGCCTGCTCCATCGCACGGCTGCACCGATGACCGAAAGGGCAGCGCTGGTTCATAGAGTCCCACCACACGGATAGACACCCCATGCACCGCATTCACCCCGATCGAGCCCACCCCCTGCATCGGCTGTCCAGCACGCGCACACTGGAGGCCACGTGGCTGAAGCAACTGCCGGCACACACCCTGATGCAGCGCGCAGGACGTGCGCTGGCTCAATTGGCCCAGGCACTGGCACCCCACGCACAAGCCATCTGGGTGGCGTGCGGCAGCGGCAACAACGGCGGCGATGGCTGGGAAGCCGCCTACCACCTCCAACTTCAGGGCTTCAGGCCTGTGGTGACCTGGCTGGGCCGACCCGATCGGTGCAGCGCGGACAGCCTCGCCAGCCGTCAGGCAGCCCTGCAGGCCGGCGTGATCTACCAGGAACACCCGCCAGTGCTGGGGCCGAATGACCTTTGCATCGACGCACTGCTTGGCATCGGACTGATTCGACAGACAGCCCCCTCCGGCGACATTCGCCTGAGAGAATGGATTGAGCGCATCAATAGCAGTGCCGCCACCGTGCTCGCAGCAGACATCCCCTCGGGTCTCTGCGCCGACCAAGGCACCCCTGCACTGGCCGCAGGCGCCGTCCGCGCCGATCACACCCTCAGCCTGTTGACCCTGAAACCGGGGCTTTTCACAGCCCAGGGGCGTGACCACGCAGGTACTGTGTGGCTGGACACCCTGGATGTTCCGTCGCTGTCCACACCAGCCGACGCCTGGCTCAGCCCGCCGCCGCCACCTCGCCCCCATCGCCATGGCAGCCACAAAGGCACTTATGGCGACGTGCAAGTGCTGGGCGGCGAGGGCCTGAGCCTGCGCGGACTGGGCATGACCGGCGCCGCCCTGCTGGCGGGCCGGGCGGCCCTGCATGCTGGCGCTGGGCGCGTGATGGTCGCTTTGCTGGATGCCGACGAATCGCACCTGCCGGTCGATATGACCCAGCCCGAGTTGATGCTGCGCAGCCCCGAAGCGCTGGTCATGGGGAACGGCGTTCTGGTTTGCGGCTGCGGCGGCGGCGAAGCGATCGAACGCTGGGTACCCCAAGCCCTGACAGAGGCGCCTCGCCTCTTGCTGGACGCAGACGCCCTCAACGTGCTGGCGCGTCATCCTGACTGGATGCCGCTGCTGGCAACGCGTCGGCAACGCGGCTGGGACACGGTACTCACGCCCCACCCGCTTGAGGCAGCACGACTCTTGGACACCACGGCCGCCAGCATCCAGGACGACCGCCTGGCCGCCGCCCAGGCTCTGGCCGCCCTGACAGGTGCCGTGACGGTGCTCAAAGGCTCAGGGACTGTGATTGTACAAAGCGGCAAGCCACTTCACATCAACCCCACTGGCAACCCCCTGCTGGCCACAGCAGGCACCGGCGACGTGCTGGCGGGGCTGATCGGAGCCCTGTGGGCGCACCCCGGCACCCAGGCCTTCGACGCTGCCTGCCAAGGCGTCTTTGAGCACGGCCGGGTGGCAGACCAATGGCCAGCCCATCAAGCGTTCACGGCGGGCGCGCTCGCCAACGCCTTGCGCCGGCCATGAGGCAGCAGATCCGCTCTCAGCCCCGACCGGCGAACGGCATCTTGGTCGCCATCACCGTGTGGAACATCACGTTCGCCTCCAGCGGCAAGCTGGCCATGTAAAGCACCGACTGGGCCACGATGTTCACATCCATCAAAGGCTCGATCGCCACCTCGCCATTGGCCTGAGGAACCCCCTTGGCCATGCGCGCAGCCAAATCGGTGGCCGCATTGCCGACATCAATCTGGCCGACGGCGATGTCGTACTTGCGGCCATCGAGAGACGCCGTCTTGGTCAAGCCCATCACCGCATGTTTGGTGCTGGTGTAAGCCACCGAGTTGGGACGCGGTGTGTGGGCCGAGATCGAACCGTTGTTGATGATGCGTCCGCCCTGGGGTTGCTGCACCTTCATGACCCGGAAAGCCTCGCGCACACACAAGAACATGCCCGTCAGATTGGTATCCACCACGCGACGCCAATCGGCCAGCGCCAGATGCTCCAACAACACCCCCGGAGCGTTGATGCCAGCATTGTTGAACAACAGGTCGACCCGCCCCCAGGCTTTGACGGCGGCAGAAAAAAGCGCTGCCACCGCCTGCTCGTCGGCCACATCGCAAGGCACGACAAGGGCCCGCCCGGCAGCACCCGACTCGTCTGCCACCTGCTGCAGCAACTCAAGCCGTCGTCCCGCCAGGGCCACTGCGTAACCTGCGTTCAACAAGGCCAGCGCCACAGCCCGCCCGATACCCGATCCAGCCCCCGTGACGATCGCGACACGAAGCGCCGAAGCTTCCGATGCAGTGGAGGTATTCAAGGCAAGCTCCTGGAATGGCCGTGACTTTGGGGCACGGCAAGATCAACAATCAAATCAGCGATGGGATTTGCCACGGCCGCCTTTTGCACTCTTCTTCTTGGCCGCCGCGGCCGCTTTCTTCACCGAGGCCTTCAGCGCCTGGATCGGCGAACGAGGCGTCAGGTCGCCCCCCGAGCCAGACCGAGGCGTCCGGGCCGAGGCGTCGACCTTCTCGTCCTGCCGGGAGCCACCGCGAGCCTTCTTGCTCGCACTGCGCGAGCCTCCAGGGGCTGGCGCTAGACCCGACTTGTCACGCTGCGCACGCCCCGCCACGGCCTCACCCTCATGCACCAGACGAAAGTCGATCTTGCGACCATCCAGATCCACACGGCTGACCTGCACCCGAACCCGGCTGCCGATCGCGTAGCGGATGCCTGTGCGCTCGCCACGAAGTTCCTGACGGGCCTCGTCGAACTTGAAGTACTCACCGCCCAATTCGGTGATGTGCACCAAGCCCTCAACATACATCGCGTCCAAGGTCACGAAGATGCCGAAGCTGGTCGCCGCCGAAACCACGCCACCAAACTCCTCGCCCAGATGCTCGCGCATGTATTTGCACTTGAGCCAGGCCTCCACATCACGACTGGCCTCGTCGGCACGGCGCTCATTGGCACTGCAATGCAGACCGGCTGCCTCCCAGGCCTGGGTCTCGGCCGTGGCCTTGCGCGGCTTGACCGAAGGCTCTTTGACCCGAGACGCCAGGCGTCGAGCCAGCTTGGTATGGGCCTCGCCAGGTGTGGGCAAGGCCGGCAACTGATAGCGCGACTTGCCCAGAATCGCCTTGATCACGCGGTGCACCAGCAGATCCGGATAGCGCCGGATCGGACTGGTGAAGTGGGTGTAAGCCTCGAAAGCCAGGCCGAAGTGACCGCTGTTGATGGGGGTATAGATGGCTTGCTGCATGGAGCGCAGCAGCATGGTGTGGATCTGCTGTGAATCCGGGCGGTCCTTGGTGGCCTCGGCAATCGCCTGGAACTCGCCCGGCAGCGGCTCATCACTGACCGACAGTCCGACCCCCATGGCCTTGAGGTAGTTGGCCAGCAACTCGCGCTTCTCGGGGGTTGGGCCCTCATGAACACGGAACAACCCGGGATGCTTGCCCTGCCCAATGAAGTCGGCACTGCAGACGTTGGCGGCCAGCATCGCCTCTTCAATCAAGCGGTGCGCGTCATTGCGGGTGCGAGGCACGATCTTCTCGATGCGACCACTGTCATCGCACACGATCTGGGTCTCAGTGGTGTCGAAATCCACTGCACCTCGGATCCGGCGGGCGCCCAACAAAGCCCGGTAGACATCGTGCAGGTTCAACAGGTGAGGTACCAATGCCTTACGGCGGGCGGCTTCCGGCCCTCGTGTATTGGCCAGAATGGCCGCCACTTCGGTGTATGTGAAACGCGCATGGCTCCACATCACAGCCGGGTAGAACTGATAGGCATGGATCTCGCCCTTGGCGTTGATCAACATGTCGCACACCATGCAAAGCCGATCCACCTCGGGGTTGAGCGAACACAGACCGTTGGACAGCTTCTCCGGCAGCATGGGGATCACCCGCCGGGGAAAATAAACACTGGTGGCGCGCTCATAGGCATCGATGTCAATGCCAGAGCCGGTGTGCACATACTGACTCACATCAGCGATCGCGACCAACAGACGCCATCCCTTGCCGCGTCCGACACGGGCGGGCTCGCAATAGACAGCATCATCAAAGTCACGCGCATCTTCACCATCAATGGTGACCAGCGGCACGTCCGTCAAATCGATGCGATCACGCTTGTCAGAGGGACGAACCTTGTCCGGCAGCGCCTTGGCCTCATCCAGGCAGGCCTGGGAAAATTCGTGCGGGACACCGTACTTGCGCACCGCGATCTCGATTTCCATGCCAGGGTCATCCACCTCACCCAGCACCTCCGTGATGCGACCAACCGGCTGACCGAACAGCGCCGGCGGTTCCGTCAGGTCAACCACCACCACCTGACCTGGCTTGGCGGCCCCTGTTGCGCCCTTGGGAATCAATACATCCTGACCGTAGCGCTTGTCTTCGGGTGCCACCAGCCAGACACCACTCTCTTGCAGCAAACGGCCGATGATGGGCTGAGCAGGTCGCTCAATGATTTCCACCACACGACCCTCAGGCCGGCCACGGCGATCAGATCGCACGATGCGGGCCTTGACCCGATCCTTGTGCAACACCGCTCTCATTTCATTGGGTGGCAGATAGACGTCTGGCTCACCGTTGTCACGGATCACAAACCCGTGCCCATCACGGTGTCCTTGGACGACACCTTCAAATTCATCTGAAAAATTGTTCACTGACTTGCTTTGGCCTAAATTTTTGATATACAATCGAATTCTTCCTGAGATGCCCAGGTGGCGGAATTGGTAGACGCACTAGTTTCAGGTACTAGCGAGTAACATCGTGGAGGTTCGAGTCCTCTCCTGGGCACCAAGTTTAATGAAAACGAACTCAATATTCGCTTTCAAATGAATTAAAATCAGGAAATATTATTGTCGATAGACTGCCCAGGTGGCGGAATTGGTAGACGCACTAGTTTCAGGTACTAGCGAGTAACATCGTGGAGGTTCGAGTCCTCTCC
>NZ_JBWKOU010000010.1:113644-208868 GCF_059416245.1 Curvibacter sp. GW821-FHT09D12
CCTGGGCACCAGTCTTCGATAAATATAAGCAAAGAGCCGCTGTTTCAGCGGCTTTTTTGTTTTTCAGTTCAAAATCAAAAATAGTCGACCCACAAAAAAGCCCCGGGCACCATGCAATGCCCAGGGCGATACCATGAAGCCGAAAAGAGTTCGGCGTTTCGGCTTCAGATCGGCAGTGCGACCAGGTCATGCCCTTCGGCAGCCACAATGCGAGCCCGAGTGAACTCACCCACTTTCAGTGTCTTGCTGATCTTCTCGGGCGGCAACAGACGCACCACACCATCAATCTCGGGCGCGTCCGCATAACTGCGCCCCACCCCACCACGGCGCCCCATGGCCGGAGCAGAATCCACCAACACCTGCATGGTGGCCCCGACACGGCGCTGTAGGCGCTGGATCGATACCTCCTCAGCCACCGCCATGAACCGAGCGCGACGCTCCTCCCTCACCTCAGGCGGCAACATCCCCGGGATATCGTTGGCTGCAGCACCCTCAACCGGGCTGTACGCAAAGCAACCAGCGCGATCAATCTGAGCTTCGCGAACAAAATCGAGCAGGTGCTGAAACTCTTCTTCCGTCTCGCCAGGAAAGCCAGCAATGAAAGTGCTGCGGATCACCAACTCAGGACAGATCTCGCGCCAACGCTGAATGCGCTCCAGGTTTTTTTCGCCACTGGCCGGACGCTTCATGCGCCTCAACACCTCCGGATGGCTGTGCTGGAACGGCACATCCAGATACGGCAACACCCGACCTGCCGCCATCAAGGGCAGGATCTCATCCACACTGGGATAGGGATAGACATAGTGAAGACGAACCCAGGCACCGTGCGGCTCAGCCAACTCACTCAAGGCCTGCACCAGCTCCAGCATGCGGGTCTTGACCGGCTTGCCATCCCAGAATCCAGTGCGGTACTTGACATCAACACCATAGGCAGACGTGTCTTGGCTGATCACCAGGAGTTCTTTCACCCCCCCCTCGAAAAGGGCGCGAGCCTCTTTCAACACATCACCGACAGGGCGCGAAACCAGATCGCCACGCATGGACGGAATGATGCAGAAAGTGCAACGGTGATTGCAGCCTTCGCTGATCTTCAAATACGCATAGTGACGCGGGGTCAGCTTGATGCCTGCCTCCCCAAAGGCATTGGGCACCAGATCAATGAAAGGATCGTGGGGTTTGGGCAGATGCTGATGCACTGCATCCATCACCTCCTGAGTGGCGTGAGGCCCCGTGACCGCCAGCACGCTCGGGTGCATTTGGCGCACCAGATTCTCCCCACCCTGAGCCTGCTTGACCCCCAAACAACCCGTGACGATCACCTTGCCGTTCTCAGCCAAAGCCTCGCCAATTGTGTCGAGACTCTCCTTGACGGCGTCATCGATGAATCCACAGGTATTGACGATGACGATATCGGCACCCTCAAAGGTTTTGGAGGTCTGATAACCCTCTGCACTGAGCTGGGTCAGGATCAATTCGGAGTCGGTCAACGCCTTGGGACACCCAAGACTGACGAACCCAACACGGGGGACTGGCTGGGCCGAACCGGCGGGAGAGGGGGGAACAAGAACTTCACTCATCGGCGTATTGTCCCAGTTCTTGCCGACAACAGGCCAGGGCCAGCGCAATACCCGCCACCCAGGCCTCGAAAAAACTCAGCGCTTCAGACCAAAAGCCCCCAGCATCTGCTCGGTCTGCTTCTGCATCTGCTCCTGCATCTGAGTGAGCAGAGATTTGGACTGCTCGGTGTACCCACCCATCATGCTCTGCAGCACGGGCGACTGCATGCTCATGAATTGCGCCCACATCTCCGGCGAAATACTCTTGGATTGAGCCGTCAACTGGGTCTGCATGTCAGAGAAGGCCTGGATGTTCTTTTCGATGTAAGAACCCATGAAGCCCTGCATGGCATGCCCATAGAAACGGATGATGCTGGACAACACCGCCTCCGTGAACATGGGGGCGCCACCCGCCTCCTCCTCGAGGATGATCTGCAAAAGGATGCTTCGCGTCAGATCATCATTCGTCTTCGCATCGCGAACCACAAACGATTCGCTGTCCATCACCAACTGACGCACCTCAGCCAAAGTGATGTAGGTGGAGGTGTCGGTATCGTACAGGCGCCGATTCGGGTACTTCTTGATGATCCGCTGAGACGGTTTGGCGGCTGCTTTCTTGCTTTGCACGTATGAGGCTCCTCGATCCTGGACAGACCGAAATATCGATGGGATCGTCACATTCTAGGGAGCACACCCGAGGCGACAGCCAAGGTTTACCCTGACCGTCTATTGTCAACCCGAACGCCACGAACAAAGACAATCTTTCCCGACCCAATGCTGCAGCACCGCCACAGCGCAGCGCAGCGAGAATGCGGATCAGATCGAAAGCAGAAAAAGAAAAAGCCACCCATTGGGTGGCTTTTCAAGTTTGGAAGCACTTGGGCTTCCGGGTCAGTTTACCGATGTTGCGAAGTCTGGTTATCTTCGCTCGGATAAACTGGTAGGCGCGATTGGACTCGAACCAACGACCCCCACCATGTCAAGGTGGTGCTCTAACCAGCTGAGCTACGCGCCTGTCTGTATTCGAGAATGTAGAGTATACAGCTGAAATTTCCTGTTTTTAGAAAAAACACAAAAAAGTTGAAATTCCCGCTTCAACTCAACGGCGCTTGGCCCACCTCACTCCTGGGACTGAAGCCACCAGCGACAACACCTTGCTCAGGCGCGCCGAATCCGAGACCTCCACCGTAAAAGTCATCCAGGCTGTTCCTTTGACGGACTGCGTCTGCACACCAATCACATTGGTCTTCTCGCGGGCGAAGACTTCTGAAATGTCGCGCAGCAACCCTTGTCGATCGGCCGCCTCGACGGCCACATCGACCGGATACCGAGCCAGGTCCTCGCCCTTGGCCCGCCCCCACTCCACCTCAATGACCCGCTCAGAACTGCGCGCAGCCATTTCACGGAAGTTGCTGCAATCAAGCCGATGCACACTGACGCCCTTGCCCCGGGTCACAAAGCCGCCGATGGCATCCGGTGGTGCGGGCTTGCAGCACTTGGCCAGTTGGGTCATCAATGAATCAATCCCCACCACCAGCACACCGCCCTTGGGGGCCTTTTCAACGTTGCGCGATTTCTTCAGCAGCAGGTAATCATCGGGCTCCAGCACCGGTTCAGGCGGGCGCAGCAGGTTCTCGATGTTGCGCAGCGAGAACTCATCCTTGCCCACCACCTCGAACAAGGCATCGGCTGACTTGAACCCCAACTGCGACGCCAGGTCGACCAATTTGATCGCCGTCTTGCCTTCGCGCTGCAGCAGCTTCTCGACGGCTTCGCGCCCTCGGGCGATGGTCTCATGCGTGATCTGAGCGTTGAACCAGGCCCGCACCTTGGCGCGGGCGCGGTTGCTGTTCAAGAAGCCGAGTTCGGCATTCAACCAATCCCGCGACGGCCCGCCCTCCTTGGCAGCCACGATCTCAACCGTCTGACCGTTTTGCAACGAGGTGTTCAAGGGCACCATGGCGCCGTCGATGCGGGCGCCGCGACACCGGTGCCCCACGTCGGTGTGCACCGCGTAGGCAAAATCGACCGGCGTGCCCCCCTGGGGCAGCTCGACGATGGCGGCATTGGGTGTCAGCACATAGATGCGATCTTCAAACAGCCCACCACTGGGCTGGGTGCCCGACAGGTCGCGCTCCCAGGCCAGCAACTGCCGCAGCACGGCGATCTTGGCGTCGTACTCGCTGCTGGCCGACACCCCGGCATAGCCCTTGGTTCCGGCTTCTTTATAGGCCCAGTGAGCAGCCACGCCGTGCTCTGCGTGGTCGTGCATGGCCTGGGTTCGGATCTGGATCTCGATCGCCTTGCCAGCCTCATCGCGCACCACCGTGTGCAGGGACTGATAGCCGTTGGGCTTGGGCTTGGCGATGTAGTCATCAAACTCGGCATCAACGGGCGTGAAGCGGTCATGCACCCAGCCCAGCACGGTGTAGCAGTCCTTGATCGAGGACACGATCACACGCAGCGCCCGCAGATCGAACACCTGCTCGAACCCCAGGCCCTTGCCACGCATCTTCTTGACGATGCTATAGATGTGCTTGGGGCGACCCTGCACACTGGCCCGGATGCCCTGGGTCTGCAGCTCGGATTCGAGACTCAGGCGCAACGCGGCCATCGATGCCTCGCGCTCGGCACGCTTTTCATCCAGAAGGCGCGCCACCTCCCGGTAGGTATCGGGCTCGATGAACCGAAAGGCCAGGTCTTCCAGCTCCCACTTGATCTGCCAGATGCCCAGCCGGTTGGCCAGCGGGGCAAAAACGTGCAGCGACTCTCGGGCCAGGCTGGGCGGAATCGGCTGTTTCGAGGCAGCGTAGTACCGCAACGTCTGCAGGCGTGAGGCCAGGCGCAGCAGGACCACACGAAGATCCCGCGAGAAGGCGAGCAGCATCTTGCGCACGTTCTCATGCTGCACAGCAGGATCATCCAGCAGTTGCTGCGCCGCACGGGCCTGCTGCTGGATGCGGATCAACTGGGTGGTTTCAACGGCCAGCGTGGCGAACTGGTCACCAAACACCTTGCTCAGCACCTCCTGCGGCTTGTTCAGGTGCTCACAGGTGTAGACAAGGTAAGTGGCGGCCTGCATGGCCTCCGAGCCGCCGATCATGCGCAGGATGGCCGCCTCGGCGTCGGCATGAGCGAGGGTGCTCTCGCCCGAGACCAGCACCTGATCAACCAGAAAAGGTTCTGCAAACGCGCGGGCCCGGGCCAGGATGTCGGCCTGCCCCTGCAAATCTCGGGCGGTCGCTGCAATCAGCGGCGCCACCGGCTCAGAACGATAAGGCGAGCCCACAGGCTCCACCGGCGGAGGGGTCATCAGAATCAGGAAAGCGGTGCTTCAGCAGCAAAAATGAAGGCGACGAGCGTATCACGCTGATCCTCTGCAATCAGCGTCGGCGCGTGCCCGATGCCCGGTAGCTCCACCACCCGCGCACGGGGCCCGCGCTCGCCCATGGCCTGGGCGGTCATCGGTGACAGCAGATCGGACTGAGCCCCACGCAGCAACAGCGTCTGGGCCTGGATCTGGTCATACAGCTGCCACAGTGCCGCCTCGCCGCGCTGCGCGTCTTCTTCCTGCAAGGCGCGAAAGGGCACGGCAATTGCCGGGTCGTAGTGCAAACCCAGGCCACCGCCTGGCAACTCACGCAGCATGGGACGGGTCAGCGCGAGCCATTGTTCGGGCGTGTGGGGCCCGAAACCCGAGGAAATCAACCAAAGCGCCGCAGCCGCCTGCTTTTCATCGGCAAACTGCACGGGCTGACCCAGGTACGCGCCGATGCGTTGCAAGGCACTCCATTGGATCACCGGCCCCACATCATTGAGCACCAGACGACGCACAGGCTGCGGCAGGGGCAAGCCAGGCTGCCCCGCCAAAACCATGCCGATCAGGCCGCCCATGCTGGTGCCGACCCAGTCCAGGATCGCGATCGGTGCCTGCTGCTGCAACTGCGCCAGCAAGGCCATCATGTCCGCCGCGTACTGCGGGATCTGGTAATGGGCCGGGTTGCTCAGCCGATCGCTGTGGCCACGGCCGACCACGTCAGGGCAGATCACCCGCACAGGGTGCCCGGCGCGGGCCACCAAATCCTGTGCCAGCACATCGAAGTCGCGCCCCTGTCTCGAAAGACCATGCACGCAAACAATCACGTGCGCGGCCTGTGCATCACCCCAAGCCCAATAGGCCATGCGGTGCCCGCCATCGGCGTCCGGACAGCTTACGTAGTTCAGCGTAGGATCATTCATGGTGCCTTCCAGGGCCAGTTCTCGGCTCGATAATCTTTGTTCACTGCATCCTAATTGATCTGGAGATTCCTCATGTTGAATGGCAAGACAGCTCTTGTGACCGGCTCCACCAGCGGCATCGGTCTGGGCATCGCGAAGGCGCTGGCCCGCCAGGGCGCCAACCTGATCCTGAATGGTTTTGGCGACGCCTCGGCGCCTCAGGCCGAAGTGGCAGAAGCCGGCAAAGCCCATGGCGTGCAGGTGGCCTTCCACGGCGCAGACATGAGCAAGCCTGCCGAGATCGCCGACATGATCGAATTCGCGAACACCCGTTTTGGCGGCGTCGACATCCTGGTCAACAACGCGGGCATTCAGCACGTGGCCCGGGTGGAGGATTTTCCCGTCGAGAAGTGGGACGCCATCCTGGCCATCAACCTGTCCAGCGCGTTCCATGCCACCCGCCTGGCCCTGCCCGGCATGAAAACCAAGAACTGGGGCCGCATCATCAACGTCGCCTCGGTGCACGGCCTGGTCGGCTCAGCCGAGAAATCGGCCTACGTGGCCGCCAAACATGGGGTCGTGGGTCTGACCAAGGTCACGGCCCTCGAAAACGCCACCAGCGGCATCACCTGCAATGCCATCTGCCCAGGCTGGGTGCTCACCCCGCTGGTGCAGAAGCAGGTCGATGCCAAGGCGGCCGCCAACCAATGGACCAACGAGCAGGCCACGCGCGCCCTGCTGGGTGAAAAAGAACCCTCGATGCAGTTCACCACGCCCGAGGAATTGGGTGAGCTGGCCGTGTTCTTCTGCTCCCCCGCCGGCAACAACGTGCGCGGCGTGGCCTGGAACATGGACGGCGGCTGGACAGCTCAGTAACCTGCATCAACCACTCCCTGGGATTGCCGGGAATGGCGGGGGCACCCGGGGGGTTGCCCCAGCCCGCATCAAACGCCTCAGTTCATCTGAATCGAACCCGACACGGTGACCGTCACCGTGCTGCGGCCGGCCTCGACCGGCAGGTCGGCCACGGCCATCGGCGAAGCCATCTTCGCCTCGGCCGCCATCAGGCGCGGGCGCGGCGAATACCCGCCATCGGATGAGCTCACATTCACTTCGCGCAATGAATAGCCGGCAAAGCCGAACTGCCGGGTCAGGTCGGCCGCGCGCACCTTGAAGCTCTGAATCGCGCGGCTCTGGGCTTCGGCCTCCAGTTGCTGGCGCTGCTCGCGGCTGAGCGAGAAATTCAGCTGGGTCACGTTCAAGCCCGCGATCCGGGAAGCTGCCGCAGTGAGGGCAGGAATGTCACGCCCCTCCAGAATCACTTCAGCGGAGCCTTGCCAGCCATTGATCTTGCCCTCGCGCCCATAACGCGGAAAAACAGAAAAAGCGCCGCTGCGCACTTCGACCTGGCCCGGCCTGGCCTGCTTTCGGGCCTCGTTCATGGCCGGCTCCAATACAGTTCGCAGCTGGGCCTGCACCTGCGCGGCGTCAGCACCCTCACGCACCACGCCCAGCGTCAGGCTCAGCCAATCCTGCACCACCTCCACCGAGCCCGAACTCTGCAGCTGCACCACGTTTTGAGGAGCGGCCATCGACAGGGTCTGGGCCTGCGCCCCCCATCCGCCCAAGGCCCACACCCCACCAGCCAAGACCAGACCTCGCAGAATAGAAGATTGAGACACGTGAAAACTCCTGATCATTGAAACACCAGGAAACCAGGGTAAACACCACTGATATCGGGCGAATCACGGCCAAAACGGCCTGAAAGAACCAATTTCCAACAAGACGAACGTCAAGTGCTGAACATCATGTAGGACACCGGCGGCTAGCTAACGAAAGCGCTGTAACAGTATGTGATATCGATCCCAAAACGCTGGCCTTTTGGTTGTTACAAGTCTCAAAATCGCACTTGTTACAAATCAGGTCAAAGCCATGAACACTTCCAATACCCGCACAGACAAGATTCTGGTCGTCGATGACGATGCCCGCATCCGCGATTTGCTCAGGCGCTACCTGAGCCAAGAAGGCTTTGAAGTCATGGTGGCCGAAGATGGCAAGGCGCTCAACCGCATCCTGCTGCGCGAATCGGTGGACCTCATCGTGCTCGACCTGATGATGCCCGGTGAAGACGGTCTGTCCATCTGCCGCCGCCTGCGTGCGGCCAACGACCGCACCCCCATCATCATGCTCACCGCCAAGGGCGAGGATGTGGACCGCATCGTGGGCCTGGAGGTGGGTGCCGACGACTACCTGGGCAAACCCTTCAACCCGCGTGAACTGCTGGCCCGCATCCATGCGGTACTGCGCCGCCGGCCACCGCAAGAGGCCCCCGGCGCGCCCTCGGGCGACAACGAACAGGTCACCTTTGGTCCTTTCACCTTCGATCTGGGCACCCGGGCCTTGCACCGCAACGGTGAGGAACTGCCCCTGACCACGGGTGAGTTCGCCATGTTGAAGGCGCTGGTCCGCCATCCACGCCAACCCCTGTCACGCGAAAAGCTGGCGCTGCTGGCGCGGGGCCGCGAATTCGAGCCCTTTGATCGCAGCCTTGACGTGCAGGTGTCGCGTCTTCGCAAACTGATCGAAGTGGATGCGGCCGCGCCGCGGTATATTCAAACCGTGTGGGGAGTCGGTTACGTGTTTGTGCCGGACGGTGGCAACTGAGCTGCCCCAGGTCAATCGACGGCGCCCATGGCGCCGTTTTTTCATGGTGCCGCCAAGCAGAACGACCGAGTCCAAGAAGACCCCGACGTGAGAAAAAAGAAAACCCATGTGCCGATGAATCAGGTTGATGCCACCAGTCCGGCACCCCTGGAGATGACCCAGCAAGCGCGCGGTGCGCGTGCTCGGGTCAGCCTGAATCTGTTCTGGCGCACCTTTTTCCTGCTGGCCATCCTGCTGATCGGCAGCATTCTGGCCTGGCTGCAAACCCTGCGAGCACTTGAGCTTGAACCCCGGGCCCTGCACACAGCCCAGCAAATCGCCTCGCTGGTCAACCTCAGCCGTGCCGCCCTGCTGCATGCCGACGGCATCGCACGGCTGTCCCTGATCAAGACCATGGCCGATCAGGAGGGCCTGCGCATCCTGCCGCGCGAGCCCAACGACCAGTTCGAAATGTTCGAAGCCGACAACGCCCTGGGCCAGCGGGTCACCGCTGAGGTCATCGAGCGCCTGGGCCCGGGTACCGTGGTCGCGCAGCGCGTCAACCACGAACCCGGCCTGTGGGTGGGCTTCGAGATCAATGGCGATTCCAATTGGCTGTTGATGGACCGTGCCCGCTTCAGCCCGGCCAGCGGCCGAACCTGGCTGATCTGGATGATCACGGCCGCCGTGCTGTCCCTGGCAGGTGCTGCCGCCATTGCCCGACTGATCAACAAACCCTTGCAGCAGTTGTCATTTGCGGCCAACCGGGTGCGTGACGGTGACTTTGACGCCAGCCACCTGGACGAACAGGTGGCCACCAGCGAGATCCGCGAGGTCAACATCGGCTTCAACCGCATGGCCGAAAAGTTGGCCAAGGTGGAGCAGGACCGAGCCATCATGCTGGCCGGCATCTCCCACGACCTGCGCACCCCCCTGGCTCGCCTGCGCCTGGAAACCGAAATGAGCGTTGCCGATACCGATGCACGCAACCACATGGTGGCCGACATCGTGCAGCTCGACGCCATCATCGACAAGTTCCTCGATTACGCCCGCCCCGATCACGTGGAGCTCAAGACGGTGCGGCTGGCCGATGTGGTCGACTCCTGCCTGTACGGGGTGCAGGACGACCCTGAGCTGAAGATCCATGTCTCGCTGCAGGACGACCCCCATGTGCTGGCCGACGAAGTTGAGCTGGCCCGAGTACTGTCCAACCTGATCGAGAACGCCCGCCGCTACGGCAAGACGCCCGGCACCGCCGTGTCGGTGATCGAAATCGCGGCCCGTGCACGCGAGGAATGGGTTCTGCTCAAGGTCCGCGACCATGGCCCTGGCGTGCCCCCGGACATCCTGGCCGACCTGGTCAAACCCTTTTTCCGGGGTGATTCGGCCCGTACCCACGCCACCGGCGCCGGGCTGGGCCTGTCCATCGTCAACAAGACCATCCAGCGCATGGGGGGCATGTTTGTGCTGGCCAACAGCAGCAGCGGCGGCCTGGCGGCCCACATCAAGCTGCAGCGGGCCTGAACCCAGGTGGCATGAGTCGCCTGGGGCCCAGGGGGCAGATTCAGGCCAGCAGCAGCACCACCGCCCGCGCTTCCATGCTCAGGCCCTGGCCCACTGGCCCCAGTTTCTCGGCCGTCTTGGCCTTCACGTTGACCTGCGACACCTCCAGGCCCAGCACCGCGGCAATCCGCTCGCACATGGCCGGGATGTGAGGCATCAGCTTGGGCGCTTGCGCGATCACTGTGCTGTCGATGTTGTTGATGCGCCAGCCCTGTGCCTGCACGCGCCGCGCCGCCTCGGCGAGCAAAACCGTCGAATCAGCGCCTTTGAACCGAGCATCGGTGTCCGGAAAATGCCGCCCGATGTCCCCCAGGCCGGCCGCGCCCAACAAGGCATCGGTGATGGCATGCAAGAGCACATCGGCGTCGGAGTGGCCCAGCAAGCCCAAGGTGTGCGGCACCTCCACCCCCCCCAGAATCAGCTTGCGCCCGGCCACCAGCGCATGCACATCCCAGCCCTCGCCCACACGCAGCTTCATGGTGTCACCCCCAGCGCCGCCTGGCGGGCCTGCAACACGGCCGCGGCCAGCGCAAAGTCATCGGGGTAGGTGACCTTGAAATTGACCCCGGCCGCCGGCACCAGCAAAGGCGAAAAGCCCAGGGCCTCGACCGCCGCGGCCTCATCGGTCACGGCCAGCCCGCTGGCGCCCAGCGCCTGTTGCAACAGGCCCAGACGGAACATCTGTGGCGTCTGGGCCAGCCATTTGTCCTGCCGGTCCAGGGTGCGGGCCACCCGTCCCGCGGCGCCACTTTTGAGCGTGTCGGCCAGCGGCTGCGCCAGCAATCCGCCCACCGGGTCGCTCCAGCAGGCATCAATCAGTGCGCGGACCTGGATGGGGGTGATCAGGCAACGCGCCGCGTCGTGCACCAGCACCCAGTCGTCGCCCACCGCGCCCAGGGTGCTGAGCACCCCCAGGCCGTTCAAAACGCTCTCGGCGCGCGAGGCCCCGCCGCAATCGGCCACATGGCAGCCCTCGGCCAGGCCGGCCTGCTCCAGGGTGCTGTCGCCCGGTGCCACCACCACCAGCACACCGGCCAGTCCTGGGGTGGCCGCAAAAGCCCCCAGGGTGTGGGCCACCAGAGGCTGCCCGGCCAGCGGCTCGTATTGCTTGGGGCCGGTCGAGCCCGCCCGCGAACCTGAGCCCGCGCACGGGACGAGCACCCAGCAGCGCGGCGAGGCGGAGGACGAAGCTGGGGATGAAGCCAGAACTGAAGGGGGGTTTTGAGGTGTGAGATCGGTCATAGCAAGTCGCCCATTCTAAAATCCCCGGATGCACACCCCCCGTCATTGGTCACGGGGGGTGTTTGCCATTGCTGGACGCCATGGAACTGCCCAAACTCTCGCCCGGAAAACGTTTCGCCCTGCCCCGCCCCGTGGGTTCTGCCGATGCCTTGTTGCTGGCCCGCCTGGGCTTGCGCGAAAAAGCCGCCGGCCGGCCTACGGCCATCGTCACGGCAGACGCCAGCGATGCCCAGCGCCTGATCGACGAGATTGCCTTCTTCGCCCCAGGCCTGCGGTGTGCGCTGTTTCCCGACTGGGAAACCCTGCCCTACGACACCTTCTCGCCCCACCAGGACCTGATCTCCGAGCGCCTGGCCACCCTGTGGCGCATTCAGCAGCGCGACAAGGAAACCGGGGCCGACGTGGTCATCGTGCCCGCCACCACTGCGCTGTACCGGCTGGCACCGCCCTCGTTCCTGGCGGGCTATACCTTCCACTTCAAGGTCAAGCAAAAGCTCGACGAGGCCAAGCTCAAAGGCCAGCTCACCCTGGCCGGCTACAGCCACGTCACGCAGGTGGTCAGCCCTGGCGAGTACGCCGTGCGCGGCGGCCTGATCGACCTCTTTCCCATGGGCTCGGCCATGCCCTTCCGGGTGGACCTGTTCGATGACGAGATCGACTCCATCCGAACCTTCGACCCCGACAGCCAACGCAGCCTGTACCCCGTGCCCGAGGTGCGTCTGCTGCCCGGGCGCGAGTTCCCCATGGACGACGCGGCCCGCGCCAAGTTCCGCAGCCGCTGGCGTGAACTGCTGGAGGGCGACCCCACCAAGAGCCGGGTCTACAAGGACATGGGCAACGGCGTGGCCACAGCCGGCATCGAGTACTACCTGCCGCTGTTCTTCGACGACACGGCCACCGTGTTCGACTACCTGGGCACGGACGCCACGGTGGTACTGCATGGCGAGCTGGAGCCCGCCTTCCAGCGCTTCTGGCAAGACACCAAGGACCGCTTCCGCCTGATCCAGGGCGATCCTGACCGCCCCGCCCTGCCACCCGAGGCCCTGTTCCTGAGCATCGAGCAGTTCTACGGCCGGGCCAACGAGCACGCCCAGCTTTCCATCCGGCCCGCAAGCCCAGACCAGGTCGACGTCGACGACAGCGCCAATGTGCAGAAGCTGGGCGACCTGTCCGTGCTGCGCGGCACCGAAGACCCGCTGGCCCGCCTCAAGGCCCATTTGGCCAACCCGGGCACCCAACGCGTGCTGCTGCTGGCCGAGAGCGATGGCCGGCGTGAAAGCCTGCTCGACTTCCTGCGTGCGGGCGGCGTCAACCCGCCGGCCTTCGACTCACTGGCCGAGTTCGAGGCCGAGACCACCGAAGCCCTGGGCATCGCCACCGCGGCCCTCACCGTGGGCTTTCGCTGGCTGGCCCCCGGCATCGACTTCGTCACCGAGACCGAGCTGTTTGCGGCTGGTGCCACCACCCGTCGGCGCAAAAAGCAAGAGCAGGTCAGCGACGTTGAAGCCCTCATCAAGGACCTGGCCGAGCTCAACGTGGGCGACCCGGTGGTGCACGCCCAGCACGGCATCGGGCGCTACCGCGGCTTGGTCAACATGGATCTGGGCCAGGGCAAGAACCCCGATGGCACACCGGCCATGCAAGAGTTCCTGCACCTGGAGTACGCCGACAAGGCCGTGCTGTATGTGCCGGTCAGCCAGTTGCAGCAGATCAGCCGCTACACCGGCGTCAGTGCCGACGAGGCCCCGCTGCACAAGCTCGGCAGTGGCCAGTGGGACAAGGCCAAGCGCCGAGCCGCTGAACAGGTGCGCGATGCGGCGGCTGAACTGCTCAATATCTATGCCCGCCGCGCGGCCCGCGAAGGTCATGCCTTCCGCTACTCGCCGCAGGACTACGAGGTGTTTGCCAACGACTTCGGCTTCGAAGAAACCGCTGACCAGCGCGCCGCCATCCATGCCGTGATCCAGGACATGATCAGCCCCCGCCCCATGGACCGACTGGTCTGCGGCGACGTGGGCTTTGGCAAGACCGAGGTGGCCCTGCGGGCCGCCTTCGTGGCCGTGACCGGCGGACGCCAGGTGGCGTTTCTGGCCCCCACCACCCTGCTGGCCGAGCAGCACTACCAGACCCTGGTGGACCGCTTTGCCAAATGGCCTGTGAAGATCGCAGAGATGAGCCGCTTCCGCTCGGCCAAAGAGATCAGCGCGGCCGCCAAGGGCATTGCCGAAGGCACGGTCGACATCGTGGTCGGCACCCATAAGCTGCTCAGCGAAAGCGTCAAGTTCAAGAACCTGGGCCTGCTGATCATCGACGAGGAACACCGCTTCGGCGTGCGCCACAAAGAGGCCATGAAGGCCCTGCGTGCCGAGGTGGACGTGCTCACCCTCACCGCCACCCCGATTCCGCGCACCCTGGGCATGGCCCTGGAAGGCCTGCGCGACCTCAGCGTGATCGCCACGGCACCCCAGCGCCGCCTGGCCATCAAGACCTTTGTGCGCAACGAAGGCACCGGTGTCATCCGCGAGGCCGTGCTGCGCGAGCTCAAGCGGGGCGGCCAGGTCTACTTTCTGCACAACGAGGTCGAGACCATCGAGAACCGGCGCCAGAAGCTCGAAGAAATCCTGCCCGAGGCCCGCATCGCCATCGCCCATGGCCAGATGCCCGAACGCGAGCTGGAGCGCGTGATGCGCGACTTCGTGGCCCAGCGCTTCAACCTGCTGCTGTGCTCCACCATCATCGAGACCGGCATCGACGTGCCCAGCGCCAACACCATCGTCATGAGCCGGGCCGACAAGTTCGGCCTGGCCCAGTTGCACCAGTTGCGCGGTCGCGTGGGCCGCAGCCACCACCAGGCCTATGCCTACCTGATGGTGCCCGACATCGAGGGCCTGACCAAGCACGCCGCCCAGCGCCTGGAGGCCATCCAGGCCATGGAAGAACTGGGCAGCGGCTTCTACCTGGCCATGCACGACCTGGAGATCCGCGGCGCCGGCGAAGTGCTGGGCGAAAACCAGAGCGGCAACATGCTCGAAGTGGGCTTTCAGCTCTACAACGAGATGCTGTCCGAGGCCGTGCGCAGCCTGAAGGCCGGCAAAGAGCCCGACCTGCTGGCCCCGCTGTCGGTCACCACCGACATCAACCTGCACGCCCCGGCCCTGCTGCCCGACGACTATTGCGGCGATGTGCACCTGCGCCTGTCCTTCTACAAGAAGCTGGCCACGGCCCGCACACCGGATCAGATCGACACCTTGCTCGAAGAGATCGTCGACCGCTTCGGCAAACTGCCGGCCCAGGCCCAAACCCTGATCGACGTGCATCGCTTGCGCGTGCTGAGCGCGCCCTACGGCGTGGTCAAGGTCGATGCCGCCCCTGGCGTCATCACCATCACCTTCAAGTCCAACCCGCCGATCGACCCGATGCGCATCATCGAGCTGATCCAGAAGCACCGCCACATCAAACTGGCGGGCAACGAGAAGCTGCGCATCGAGCGCGAGGTCAAAGAGCCCAAGGACCGTGCCCAGGCTGTGCGTGACATCCTGCGCCAGTTGGGCCAACCCCTGGCCGTGGCCTGATCCATCGGGCCTGCCATGGACACTGCCCTGCCCTGGCTGCTGGACCTGGAGACCGGTCTGCTCGCCGCCGCCCTGCTGCTGGCCCTGTGGCTGCGCCCCTGGCGCCTGATGGCCGGCAGCGCCCTGCTGTCGCCCGTGCTGGGCTGCCTGGTGCTGCTGCCGGGCCTGTGGGCCCTGCCCTCGCTGCACGCCATGCCGTTGCAACTGCAGTGGTCAGGGGCGTGCCTGGCCTTGCTGATGCTCGGCTGGCCGCTGGCCGTGCCGGTGCTCACCGGTGTGGCCCTGCTGGCGGGCCTGCTGGCCGGCCTTACCCCATCGGCCATGATCGACATGGCGTTCTGGCAGGGCGTGCTGCCCGCCACCCTGGCCCTGCTGCTGGGGGCCGCCATCCGGCGCTGGATCGGGCCCCACCTCTTCGTCTACACCCTGGGCCGGGCCTTTCTGGGCACCGTGCTATGCAACTTCGCGGCCACCGTGCTGGGCCAGTGGCTGGGTCACGAACTGCCCGGTGTCGGCGGCGACCTGTCGATCATTGCCCACTGGCTCATGGCCTGGGCCGACGGTTTCATGACCGGCATGCTGGCCGCCAGCTTCGTGGCCTTCCGCCCGCAATGGCTCGCCACCTGGTCGGATGGGCTGTACCTCAAACAACCCTGAAATGCCTGCCGCCCCGCACAGGCAAAATCACACTTCATTTCGCAGATCACACCAACTCAGCATGGCACCCATGAGCACCCAAGAATTCGCCCCCGGCCTCGTGATCCAGGGCTTCACGCCCCCGTTCGACCTCAGCAGCTACAAGCTGATTGCCTTCGACATGGACTCCACCCTGATCAACATCGAGTGCGTGGATGAGATCGCCGATGCCGCCGGCCGCAAGACCGAAGTGGCGGCCATCACCGAGGCCGCCATGCGCGGCGAGATCACCGACTACAAAGAGAGCCTGCGCCAGCGCGTGGCCCTGCTCAAAGGCGTGACCGAGGCACACATGCTTCAGGTGTACGAGCAACGGCTGCAACTCAACCCAGGCGCTGCCGAGCTGGTGGCGGCCTGCAAGGCGGCCGGCCTCAAGGTGTTGCTGGTCAGCGGCGGCTTCACCTTCTTCACCGACCGCATCCGGGCCCGCCTGGGCATCGACTTTGCGCGCTCCAACGTGCTGGAGGTGCAGGACGGCGTGCTGACGGGCCGCATGGTCGACCAACCCTGGGGCGACATCTGTGACGGTGCCGAAAAGCGCCGCACCCTGCTCGAGGTCAGTACCCTGATGGGCATCCCCGCCAGCCAGACCATCGCGATGGGCGACGGCGCCAACGACCTGCCCATGATGGCGGTGGCCGGCCTGTCGGTGGCCTACCACGCCAAGCCCCGCGTGCGTGCCGAAGCCATGGTGGCCATCAACCAGGGCGGGCTTGACCGCCTGCTGGAGCTCAGCCGCCGGGGCTGAACCCGGGTGACAGTGGGGTTGGGGCACTGCCGCCAGAATGGCGCGATGCCCGCCATGCCCCCTCCGCCCCCCACCCAACCCGGTCCTTCGCTGCCTGGCCAGCAACGACAGCGCTGGGTGATGCTGCTCACCCTGTGCCTGGGATTCACGCTCAGCCAGGCTTACCGCACGGTAGCCGCCATGATGGCCGCGCCGCTGCAGGCCGATTTTCAGCTGTCGACCAGCCAACTGGGCCTGTTTGCGGGCCTCTTTCACTTTGCCTTCGGGGCGCTGCAGATCTTCATGGGCATCAGCATCGACCTGTACGGCATCCGCCGCACGATCCTGCTGGCCATGCCGCTCACCGTGCTGGGATCCATCGTGTCGGCACTGGCCCCCGGCCTGGGCACGCTGCTGCTGGGTCAAGCCCTGATCGGGGCAGGCTGCGCACCGGCTTTTCTGGTGTGCACGGTGTACATTGCGCGCCGCTTCCCGGTCGAGCGCTTTGCGGCGGTCTCCGGGCTGGTGATGGGCCTGGGCGGACTGGGCCTGCTGATCACGGGCACGCCCCTGGCCTGGCTGATCGAGATCAGTTCGTGGCGCGCTGGCTTCACGGTGCTGGGCGTGGCCACCGCCCTGGCCTGGTGTTGCGCCTGGGTGGGGGTGCGTGAGCCTGGGCAGCCCTCAGGCACGCCAACCGAATCGGTGCCGCAGGCCCTGCGCAGTGCGGCGCGCTTGCTCGCCCTGCCCCACACCTGGGGCATCCTGGCGCTGGCCTCCGTCACCTACGCCTCCTTCATCAGCCTGCGCGGTCTGTGGCTGGGCCCCATGCTGTTGCAACGCCACGGCTTCAGCCTGGTGCAGTGCGGCAACGTGGCGCTGGCCGTGTCCGTGGTGGGCCTGTTCGGGCCACCCTTGTTCGGGCGCCTGCAACTGGAGGGGGCGCAACGCCGGCGCTGGATCGTCGGCTTCAGTACCGTGCTGGCGCTGTTGTTCGGCCTGCTGGCCTGGTCGCCGCTGGCCTGGGTGAGCGTGCTGGCCAGCCTGGTGATCGGCTTTGGCAGCGGCTTCATCATTCTGCAGTACGCCGATGTTCGTGCGTCCTACCCGCCCGAACTCACGGGGCGGGCCCTGGCGGTCTACACGATGGCCATGTTCCTGGGGATCGCCCTCATGCAGTGGGTGACCGGCGCTGTGGCCGCCTGGGCACAGTCGCACCAGATCGAAACCTTTGTGGCCGTCAACAACACGATCATGGGCATGTTGCTGCTCGGCACCGCGGCCTTTCGCGGCTTGCCAGCCGCCCACGCAGTGCGCTGAGAGAGGCAGCGCTCAGGTGGTGCGATCTCAGGCAGGGCGATGCTGGTGCGCCCAGCGCACGATGTCGGCAGCCCCCATGGCACCGGGCTGGCGGGCGACCTCGCGCCCCCCGACAAACAGGGCCAAGGTTGGGATGCTGCGGATCTGATAGCGCTGGCCTAGGGCCGGCACCGCCTCGGTGTTGACCTTGGCCAGGCGAAAGTGCGGCTCCAGCTGCTGTGCGGCCTGCTCGAAGGCGGGCGCCATCATGCGGCAGGGGCCACACCAGGGTGCCCAGAAGTCAACCAGCACCGGCACCTGACTGCGTCCGATGTGTCGCTCAAACAAGGCCACATCGTCCAGTGCCAGCGAATGACCACCGAACAGGGGCTGCTTGCACTGCCCACAGTCAGGTGACTGCCCCATTTGAGCCATCTGCACGCGGTTGGTGGTGTGGCAATGGGGGCAGACGACATGCAGCGCCGTCGCCGCAGCAGTGGGGCTCATGCCGGGGCTCCGGGCTCGCGGCTGGCCGACTGCGGGCCCAAATACCCCAGAGGGCCCAAGCGGCCCAGAAGTTGGCGCGTGGCCACCTCGGCCTCCACGGCCTGCGCCAGCGGTGCGCGACACAGGCCGGCTTCGCCGTAGTGCAGGTTTTCGTACAGCAGGCTCAGGGCCGGGCTTTGGCGCAGCAAGGCCTGCAGGCCTTCCTGGGTTTCAGCCCGATCACTCAGATCGTGCAGCATCTGTGTGGCGCGCTGCGCCAGCAGCCGATATTGCAACGGATCTGCGGCTTTGGGGGAGATGTCGAGCCGGTCCAGCATTTGTGCCAGGACGGCCAGCGGAGTGAAGTCGGTTCGGATCGTGTTCATGTCTTGGCAATTGGGGATGGGTCGGCCCTTTGCAAGAGGGCTTTCTGGCGTACCCGTGCCGCCTCGGATGACCCTGGCAGCAACCCGGTGGAAGGGCGCCCCTACACTGGATCCACCCGGCAGCCAGGATTCCCATGCACACCTCAACACGCTCGCCCTCATCCTCTAACCCCCCCACACCCCGCCCCCCCGGAGCGCGGCGGCGCTTTCTGCTGGGCCTCGCCAGTTGGCCATTCGTGCCCTCATCCGGGTGGGCACAGACCGCCCCTTCGGACGTGCGACGGCTGCGCGGCACGCTGCAGCAGGTGGGGCCAGACCGCATCACCGTGCTCACCCGCGAGGGTGACACCGTGTCGCTGGCGCTGGGCGCGAAGCTCAGCGTGGCCGAGGTCTACCCCATCACCCTGGCGGAGGTGCAGGCCGGCAGCTTCATCGGCACGGCGGCTCGGCCCCAGGCCGATGGCAGCCTGCAGGCCATCGCAGTCACCGTGTTCCCCGAATCCGCCCGGGGCCTGGGCGAAGGGCACCGCCCCTTTGACCTGCAGGCCGACAGCACCATGACGAATGCGACGGTGGCCGATGTGGTCAGCGCGCCCGCCGGGCGCACCCTGCAATTGCGTTATGCGGGTGGACAGAAAACCCTTCAGGTCCCGGCCGGCACACCGGTGGTCACCTTCAGGCCCGCCGACCGCAGCCTGCTCGTGCCCGGGGCCAGTGTCTCCTTGAGCGCCCAGGTGCTGGATGGCGAAGCCACCGCGACCCGCATCAACGCCGGGCGCAACGGGTTCCGGCTGCCCTATTGATCAGAGCCTGTTCACAGGCCCTGGCCCGCCGGGGCGTTGAGCAGGCGCACCAGCCGCGCCGTCGAGGCCACCCCGGCCTTGCCTCGGATGCTGCGCAACTGGTGATCGACGGTGGACAACGAGCGCCCCAGGCGCCGCGCCACCTCCTTGTAACTCAGGCCCATGGCCACCAGTTCGGCCACCCGGCGTTCGGCCGGTGTCAACAGGGCCAGCACCGGATGAAGAGAGGCTGACCGCGGCGCAGATTCAGCTCGGTCTGACGCGTTGGCCTCGGTGGCCAAGGCCAGCAAGGGCCCGATCACCTGGCCCGCCAAGGCCGGCAGCTCGTCGCAGACCTCGCCCTGCCAAGGCGGCGTCTCGTGCTGCCAGTCGGCACAGATCAGGCCGACCGGCCCGCCGGCATGCAAGGGAAGCGCCATCTTGGCCGCCGCCCCTGAGCGCAGCAGGCGCTCGCGCAGGGGCTCAGCCATGCTGCGCTCCCGGGCCACACTGGGCACCGCCAGCCCGATGCGCCGACGCCAGACCTCGCGCACGCCCTGCTCGTCAGCCGCAAAGCGCTGGCCCAGCATGGAGGCCATGTCGCGGCCAGGCCGCCGGGTTTCGGCCAGCACCACATAGTCAAGCGGCCCCGTTCCCGCCAGCGCATAGCCGCCCAGACCGGCATCAACGCGGTCGGCACGCAGGGTCTCAAGCATCCAGTCGGTGGTGAGGCGCCAGCAGGCGGTCGGGTCGTCCAGGTAAAGCAGCAACTGGGCCGCCAGATCGCGCGCCGGGCGCCAGCGCAGAGCCTGCGGGCCTTCCAACAACTTCTGGCGCCAATGGCGTTGCTCACCCATGAGCAGCAAATCGGTCATGGCCGCCAATCTAAAGACGCTCAGCAGCTTGGCAATAGGGAGCATCCCGCAGGGCGAGGGGCGCTGGTTAACCCGAGTGCGAATCTTCGCGATGCCAAAGCGCACCGGCCTGCCCATACTGCAGAGACGCTGTCACCCATCGATTCACCGGGCTCAGCCCGTACCAGGTGCGGCCCAGCCCTTTTTGATCACACGCCATGAAAACCTACCCCAACATCGTTGCCGGCCAACCCGTGCTGTCGTCCACCACGTTCGAATCCCGCAACCCGGCCACGGGCGAACTGCTGGGCCTGGTGCCGCAAAGCAGCCCCGAGCAGGTGGCCCAGGCGGTCGCTGCCGCCCAGGCCGCCCAGCCCGCCTGGGCCGCCCTGCCCGATGCCGAACGGCAGGCCGCCCTGGTGCGGGTGGCCGACATCCTGCACGCGCAACAGGAACACTTGGCCGAATGGATCACCCGTGAGCAGGGCAAGCCACTCGGCGGTGTGGGCCCCGACCAGGTACCCGGCGCCCGCTTCGAGGCCTATGCCTGCGAGGTCTGGACCCGCATGCCCGCCAGCCTGGCACTGCCCGTTGAAGTGGCCTTTGAAGACGACACCCGGCGCGACGAGGTGCACCGCCAGCCCTACGGGGTGATCGCCGCCATCGCGCCCTGGAACTGGCCGCTGATGATCGCCATCTGGCAGATCATCCCGGCCTTGCGTGCCGGCAACACGGTGGTCATCAAGCCCTCTGAGCACACCTCCATCGGCACCCTGGAGATGGTCCGACTGATCAGTGCGGCCCTGCCCCCGGGCGTGCTCAACACCGTCACCGGTGCGGGCGACGTCGGCTCGACCCTGGTGAGCCAGCCCGCCGTGCGCAAGATTCTGTTCACCGGCTCCACCGCCACGGGCCGCCGCATCGCGGCCCTGGCCGGCGAGCGACTGAGCGCCTGCACCCTGGAGCTGGGCGGCAACGACGCCGCCATCGTGCTGCCCGATGCCGACCCGGCCGAGATCGCCATGGGGCTGTTCTGGGGGGCCTTTCTCAACATGGGCCAGACCTGCGCAGCCATCAAGCGCCTGTACGTCCCCGCCGCCTTGCACGACGCCGTGGTTGGCGCGCTGCACGGCCTGGCCCAGGCCATGCCCATGGGCGACGGCCTGCAGCCCGGTATTGCCATGGGCCCGATACAGAACCGCATGCAGTTTGACAAGGTGGTGTCGCTGGTGGAAAGCGCGAAGGCCGGCGGTGCCCGCATCGTGTGCGGCGGCAAGGCCCCGGGTGGACCTGGGCATTTCTTCCCGATCACGCTGGTCACCGACATCGACGACGGTGCCCCGCTGGTGGACCAGGAGCAGTTCGGCCCGGTGCTGCCCATCGTGCGCTACCGCGATCTGGACGACGCCGTGGCCCGCGCCAACCGGCTTGACGTGGGCCTGGGGGCCTCAGTTTGGGGTCGGGATGCCGAACAGGCCCGCGCCGTGGCCCTGCGCCTGCAGGCCGGCACGGTGTGGATCAACCAGCACGGGGCCGTGCACCCCATGGTGCCATTCGGCGGCCTCAAGGGCTCGGGGCTGGGGGTGGAATTTGGTCTGGAAGGCCTCAAGAGCGTCACCCAGACCCGGGTCATCAGCCTGAAGAAATGATGCCCAAAGGGCACGCTGGGGCCAGCCAATCCCGGCCCCTGGCGGCCTGCCTCAGCGCCGGCGCCCCGTGAGCGGGTAGGCCGGATCGGTGTAGCCCGGCGTGGACGGGTGGCCCGGCGCCACCAGCCCATCGACCAGGGCCTCGTCCTCGGGGGTGATCATCACATCGAGTGCCGGGCGGTAGTCCTGCCACTGCTTCAGGGTGCGTGGGCCCGCGATCACTGAGCTGATGCTGCGGTTGGCCAGCACCCAGGCGGTGGCAAACTGCGCCAGCGTGCAACCCTTGGCCTCGGCATGGGTCTTGAGTTGTTGGGCGATCACGAGCGACTCCTCACGGAACTCGGTCTCGGCGATGCGCTTGTCGCCCCGGGCCACGCGACTGCCTTCTGCCGGCGGCTGGCCCGGCAGGTATTTGCCGGTCAGCACCCCGCGCGCAATCGGGCTGTAGGGCGTCACGCCGATGCCGTAATGGGCACAGGCCGGCAGGATCTCAACCTCGGGCATGCGATTGAGCAGGTTGTAATAGGGCTGGCACACCACCGGGCCCGGCATGCCCACCTGCTGCGCGAGTCGCACCAGTTCGGCAATGCGCCAGCCCCGGAAGTTCGACACCCCCCAGTAGCGGATCTTGCCTTGGCGCAGCAGTTGGTCCAGGGCACGCACCGTTTCTTCCAGGTCCATGTCCGGAAAGTCGCGGTGCAGGTACAGGATGTCGACATGGTCGGTCTGCAGACGCTGCAGGCTGGCCTCGGTCTCGCGCAACATCCAGCTGCGCGAGTAGTGGCTTTCGTTCACACGGCCTGACATCTTGTTGCCCAGCTTGGTGGCCAGCACCCAATCGTGGCGTTGCCCCTTGAGCAACTGACCGACCAGGGTTTCGGATGCACCTTGGGTGTACACATCGGCGGTGTCGATGTAGTTCACCCCCTGCTCACGGGCATCGGCCACGATGGCCGATGCCTCATCCAGATCAGTCTGGTCGCCGAACATCATGGTGCCCAGGCACAGGGCAGAAACTTGCAGATTGCTCTTGCCGAGCGAACGGTATTGCATGGCGGACTCCTGTGAATGAAAGCGGCCCCGCACACCCTCTTCGATGGGCAGCGCCGCCGACAGCGGCCATACTATGCGCCCAAGGCCTCATCCGGCCTGAACGGGCCAGGACAAAACCCTGGTTTCCCATGACTTATTCCAGGCGCCCCCCAGCAGGGGCCGGTGCCCCCCTGACATGCCCTTTTCATCTCTAGGCCTTACCCCCGAACTGGTCCACGCCGCCAGCACCCAAGGCTTCAGCGCGCCCACGCCGATTCAGGCCGAAGCCATTCCGGCCATCCTGCGCGGCGCCGACCTGCAGGGTCAAGCCCAGACCGGCTCGGGCAAGACTGCGGCCTATGCCCTGCCCCTGCTGCAACGCCTGCAAGCCCACAGTCCTGGCCGGGGCCGCCGCGTGCGCGCCCTGGTGCTGGTCCCCACGCGCGAGCTGGCCGCCCAAGTGGGCGAGGTGCTGCGCAGCCTGGGCAGCACCCTGCAGAACCCGCCCAAGGTGGCCGTGGTGTTCGGCGGGGTCTCGATCAACCCTCAGATGATGCGGCTGCGCGGCGGCGCCGATGTGCTGGTGGCCACCCCGGGCCGGTTGCTGGACCTGGTGGCGCACAACGCCATCCAGCTGGGTCAGATCGAGGTGCTGGTGCTGGATGAAGCCGACCGGCTGCTGGACCTGGGCTTTGCCGAAGAGCTGCAACGCGTGCTGGCCGAGTTGCCGGCCCAGCGGCAGAACCTGTTCTTCTCGGCCACCTTCGAGCCGGCGGTGCAGCAGTTGGCCGACGGCCTGCTGCGCGAACCCGTGCGCATTGCGGTGGCCGCCACCGAGGCCAACGAACCCGCCATCACCCAGCGGGTGATCCAGGTCGATGCCGGGCGCCGCACCGAGCTGCTGCGCCACCTCATCAAAACCCAGGGATGGGACCGGGTCCTGGTGTTCGTGGCCACCCAGTACGCCTGCCAACTGGTGGCCGGCAAGCTTTACAAGAACGGCATCTATGCCACGGTGTTCCATGGCGGGCTGAGCCAGGGGGCCCGCACCCAGGTGCTGCAGGAGTTCAAGGACGAGCGCTGGGATGTGGTGGTCACCACCGACCTGGCGGCGCGCGGCATCGACATCATGCAGTTGCCGGTGGTGGTCAACTACGACCTGCCTCGCTCTGCCACCGACTACGTGCACCGCATCGGCCGCACGGCACGGGCCGGCGAGGCTGGCACCGCAGTGAGCTTTGTCAGTGCCGACACCGAGGCCCACTTTGCCCTGATCGAAAAGCGCCAGCGCCTGAGCCTGCCGCGCGAACAGATCGAGGGCTTTGAGCCCCAGGAGGTGGCGGCTCCGCCACCGCCCGATCTGGCCCCGGTGCCTGGCACCGGCGGCGTCAAGGGCAAACGCCCGAGCAAGAAAGACAAGCTGCGCGCGGCGGCCGCCGCCGCCCAGGCCCAGGGCGGCGATCAAAAAGCCTGATCAGAGCGCCTGGGCCAGGCGGGCCACGCCCTCTTCGATCTTGGCCACGTCGGCGGTGGCAAAGCTCAGGCGCAGGGTGGCGTGGTCGGGGTTGGCGCAGAAGAACGGCGCCCCCGGCACAAAGGCCACTCCTTTTTCGATGGCGCGCTGGGCCAGCACATTGCCATCGGCCACCTTGCCGCCTGCGCCCGTCAGGCGGGCCCAGATGAACAGGCCGCCCTGCGGCTGGGTGAACTCGATGGCCTCGCCCAACTCGCGGCGCAGGGCCTGGCCCATGGCCTGGGCGCGTTCGGCATACACCGAGCGCACCTTGGCCAGCGTGGCCGGCATGCGCCCGGCCTTGAGGTACTGGGCGGCCGTGGCCTGGGCAAAGGTGCTGGTGTGGGCGTCGCTGAACTGCTTGCACATGGTGGCCTTGGCCAGCAACTCGGCCGGCGCGATCATCCAGCCCACGCGCAGGCCAGGCGACAGCACCTTGCTCAGCGAGCCGCAATGCACCAGCAACTCGCGGCTGCCCGGCACGCTGGCGCTCAGGTTCAGCAGGCTGGGCGGCGGCGCAGCGCCAAAGTACAGGTCGCCATAAGGGTCGTCCTCGATCACCAGGGTCTGGTACTTGACGGCCAGCTCCAACACCTTCTTGCGCCGCTCCAGGTTCAGCGTGGCGCCGCTGGGGTTGCCAAAGGTAGGGATCAGGTAGATGAACTTGGGGCGGTGCTCGGCAATCAAGGCCTCCAGTTCGTCCACTTTCACGCCCTCGCCATCGATGGGTGCGCTGACCAGTTCGGCGCCATACAGGCGAAAGCACTGGATGGTGGCCAAAAAGGTGGGCCCCTCCACAAACACCTTGTCACCGGGGCTGATCAAGGCCTTGCCCAGCAAGTCCAGCGCCTGCTGGCTACCGGTGGTGACGATCAGGTTCTCGGGGGCCACGTCGCTGGCCCCCTTGTCAGTCATGAAGCGGGCCAGTTGCTCACGCAAGGGGTTGTAGCCCTCGGTGGCGCCGTATTGCAGGGCACCGCCCGCCTCCTCGGTCAATGCGGTGTTGACGGCTTCGCGGATGCCGTCGACATCGAACATGGCGCTGTCGGGAAAGCCCCCGGCAAAGCTGATGATGCCGGGCTTGCCCAGCAGCTTGAAAAGTTCACGGATGGCAGAGGTTTCGACGTTGTCGAGGCGGTCGGCAAATTGCAATGGCATGGTGCATCTCACTTTCGGACGCACATTGTCGCCAATTCGCGTCCGCTCAACGTACACATGGCACCGCCAAGCCCCAGCTTGAGCCCGAATTGATGATGGACGGCAAACCAACATCGTGAAACATCCATATACAAATCAGGCGACGAAGGGCATAAATGAGGAACCTACCCAACTCTGACCAGGAATTGTCCATGCCCCAGCTTGAATCCTTTTTCCAGAGCGTCCAGTTGCCCACCATGCCCGAGGTGGCGCACACCCTGATCCGAACCCTGCACGACGATGACAGTTCCCCGCGCTCGGTGCGCGACATCCTGGCCCGCGACCCGGCCCTGACCGTGAAGCTGATCCGCCTGGCCAACTGCGCCCGCTTCGGCCTGCCGCGCACGGTGGCCAGTCTGGACGACGCGATCCTCATGACCGGCATGGAGCAAGTCCGTACCCTGGCGCTGTCGGCCTGCCTGAACGGGGCCTTCCCGATGATCACGGGGCTGAACCGCCAGGAGTTCTGGGAGCAAAGCATGGCCTGCGCCGGCTACGCCACGTGGCTGGCCCAGCGCCTGGAGGTCGACCCCCATGCCGCGTGGCTGGCCGGGATGATGCTGCGCCTGGGCGAGCTGGTGATCGGCCAGCGCCTGCCGCAAGCCTTGTCCGAGATCGAACGCCAGCCCCACCTGCCCGGCGGGCGCTGGCAGCGCGAAACCCAGTTGCTGGGCTTCACCGAAAGCCAGGTCAGCGCCGAGATGGCACGGCGCTGGAACTTCCCGGAATTGATCGTGCGTGGGCTGGAACATGCCTCCGAGCCCATGGCCACCCGCCCCTTCTGCCGCATGGCCGGCCTGTTGCACCTGGCAGAACTGCTGGCCGAGACGGCACCCCATGCCGCCGATCCGGCCGAAGTTCAGCAAGCTGTGGCCAGCCTGCCCCAGGAGGTCATGCAGGCGCTGCAGCTGGATGCCGAGTGGATGGCCGCCCACCTGCCCCCGGTGGACAGCTTCATCGACATGAGCTCGCTGCAATGACAAAGCCCTGCCGGCACCGATCCCGGGCCAACAGGGCTTGGCTGCAAGCCCGCCCGGGACGCGACACAATGCGGTTCAGCCCACATTGAACCCGCATGAAGAAATCCGACATCGAACCCTTTTTTGCCACCCTCAAGGCGGCCAACCCCCAACCCAACACCGAGCTTGAATACACCACGGTGTTTGAGTTGCTGGCCGCCGTGCTGCTGTCAGCCCAGGCCACCGATGTGGGCGTGAACAAGGCCACCCGGCGTCTGTTCCCGGTGGCGGGTACCCCCGAGAAGATCCTGGCATTGGGCCTGGACGGGCTTGAAGACTTCATCAAAACCATCGGCCTGTACCACAGCAAGGCCCGCCACCTGCTGGAGACCTGCCGCATCCTGGTCGAGCAGCATGGCGGCCAGGTTCCGCGCACGCGTGAAGCGCTCGAAGCCTTGCCGGGCGTGGGCCGCAAGACGGCCAACGTGGTGCTGAACGTGGCCTTTGGCGAGCCCACCATGGCGGTGGACACCCACATCTTCCGGGTCAGCAACCGCACCGGGCTGGCCCCGGGCAAGAACCCGCTGGAGGTAGAGAAGCAGTTGCTCAAGCGGGTGCCGGCCGCCTACGCAGTCGACTCGCACCATTGGCTGATCCTGCACGGGCGCTATGTGTGCCAGGCGCGCAAACCCCAGTGCTGGCACTGCAGCGTGGCCGCCTGGTGCGATTTCAAGCCTAAGACCCCCAAGCCCTGACGTGACCGCTTCACGTCCCCCACGCCCCACCCACCGCACGGGGCACCCACCGCCCCGCCCCGGATCAGGCCCGCGCCAGCGCCCCCCGGTGCGCTGGCGCAGCAGCAGCGTGCTGGCGTTGTCGGCCGGCATCACCCTGTATGTGGCTGCCAGCCTGCGCTGGGAGGTGCCCTGGGGTGCCGGAGGGGTCTATGCCGTGATGAGCCTGGTCTGCTACCTGAGTTATGCCGCCGACAAATCGGCGGCCCGCAGCGGCCAGTGGCGCACCAGTGAACGCACCCTGCTGTGGCTGGGCTTGGCCTGTGGCTGGCCCGGCGCCATCCTGGCGCAGGAGCGCCTGCGCCACAAATCGGCCAAGCTGCGCTTTCGCGGCTGGTTCTGGCTGACCGTGGTGCTGAACCTGATGGGCTTTGCCCTGCTGTTCACCCCACTGGTGCCCGACTGGACACCAATCTACCCAGCCGCTCTGACTCAGCGCACCCAGTACTGAGGCAGGTTCTGCCCGTCGGTGGACACGCCTTCGCCGCGCCGATACGGCAGCATCGAGCCGGGCTGGGTGGTCAGGTGGGCCGCAATCTCGATGTGCGGGGCCTCTGAACTGACCGCCCCGAAGATGGTCGCGAACGAGGCATCCGCAGCATCATGCCCGGTGCCGATGCGCACAAAGCCCATCGGGATGGCGGTGCCGGAGGGGTCGAACAGGTACCAGTTGTGGCCCAGATAAGCCTCCACATAGGCATGGAAGTCGGTCGGGCCCAGGGTCGGGTCGGCCCCGAAATCAATGCCGGTGGTGAAGCGTGCCGGGATGTTGACGGCGCGGCACAGCGCAATCATCAAATGGGCAAAGTCGCGGCACACGCCCACGCCGTCGCGCAAGGTGTCGATGGCCGAGGTCATCGAGTTGCTGCTGCTCGACTTGAACTGCACCCGCTGCTGCACCCACTGCTGGATCGCCTGCACCCGGGCATAGCCATGGGGCAAGGTGCCGAACTCGCTCATGGCCAGGGCGTTGAGCAGGTCCGACTGGCAGTAGCGGCTGGGGTACAGGTAGGTCAGCACCTCGGGGGGCAACTGGGCCACCGGCACCTCGGGGATGGCAGCAGGCGGCAGTATCAGGTGGTCCAGGTCCACCGTGGCCCGGTAGCTCACCTCCAGTGGCCCGGGCACAGCGCTCAGGCGCAGGCTGCGCGCCTGGGTGGCCGGGTCGGTGTGCATCAGCAGGGGCAGGGGCTGGCTGACCAGCAGTTGCTCGTGCAGCACCCACTGGCGCCGGGTGTGGGCCAGTTGGATGTTGAAGATGAAGTCGGCCCCCGGGGCGGCCACCACATAGCGCAAGGCAATCAGAAGTTCAAGGCGGACCATGGCTCAACCCGCCCCATGAAGAAGGCCGGCCCGGCCAGGGCAGAAAAACGAAGAGGGCATGGGGATCCAGACAATAAAAAGGAGAACGCACCGGGGACGTCAAGCGTCACCCGGGCTGGCCCGAAGATGCAGGCAAGAAGCAGGCCCGGTCACGAAGGCCGGGCGCTTGGGTCAGGGGGTTGGGCGGGATTTGTGAGGGCCAGGGCGCAACAAATCCGCCCCATGGTACGCCCTGGCGGCTCCAGCCCAAGACGCATGCCCATCCGCGCAGGGCGGGGATCAGCCAACAGACCCCGTCTGGGTCGGCAACTGGTGATCCAGATCGGGGCGCTTCCAGGGGTCGACGTGCGTCATCAGGTTGAGCACGCGGTGACGTGCCATCACGCGGTGCTGGGCGGCCACGGCGATGTCATGCCCGGCCTCCACGGTGAGCTGCGCATCCACCTCGATGTGGGCATCGACCACGATCATGTCGCCCATGCGCCGGGTGCGCACATCGTGCACACCGATCACACCGGGGGTCTCGACCAGGGTCTGGCGGATGGCGGCCACCTCTTCTTCGTCCACGGCCCGGTCCATCAGATCGTGCAAGGCATCCCAGCCAAACTGCCAGCCCATGCGGCCCACCATCAGGCCCACGATCAGGGCGGCAATCGGGTCGAGCAGCGGAAATCCGGCCAGATTGCCCGCAATGCCGGCCCCCACCACCAGCGATGAGGCCGCATCCGAGCGCGCATGCCAGGCGTTGGCCACCAGCAGGCTGGACTTGACCCGCTTGGCGATCATCAGCATGTAGCGGAACAACAGCTCTTTGGACACCAGGGCGGCCCCGGCCACCCACAAGGCCACGCCGTGCACCTGGGGCACCGAATCGGGGCTTTGCAGCTTGAGCACGGCCGCCCAGAGCATGCCAGCGCCCACGGCCAGCAGAATCACCCCCAGCACCAGCGAGGCCGCAGTTTCGAAGCGCTGGTGGCCGTAGGGGTGGTCTTCATCGGCCTCTTTCTGGCTGTGGTGGTTGGCGAACAACACCACCGCGTCCGACACCAGATCCGACAGTGAATGAATGCCATCGGCCACCAGGCCCTGGGAATGGGTCAAGGCCCCGACGGCGATCTGGGTGGCACTGAGCGCCGTGTTCACCACCACACTGACCCAGGTGCTGCGGGATGCCGCGGCCGAGCGCTCGGCGCTGCTGTATTGGGTGTCTTCGTGGTCAGGTGGGGCGTCTTTGAATTGCATGCGGGAAATGGCGTCTGGCAGGAGCGCCGGAAAGCTCGGTCAGCCCCGATTGTGCCTGCCCGGCCGCGGCGCCGCTGAAACGGGCAGGCGGCCACTGGCCACGTACACGGTGTTACCCAGATGGGTCTGCAGCGACAGATCGATGCCTCGGTCAGCCAAGGGGCGCCAGGGCTGGTCCAGCCCGTGCAGCGTGGTGACTGAATGCAGGGCGGCCAGCCAAACCAGGCCATTGAAGACCCCCCAGCCCGCCGGCGCCCATTGCAGCCCGGTGGCGACCACCCGGGCTCCGGGGCGCAGATGGCCCAGCACATGATCCACTGCGGCGGGCGTCTGAAGAATGTCGTGGGTGAAATGGAACAGGGCGGCATCCGCCCCGGACGGCAAGGCCGCCTGCTCGATCGGGGCACAGGCCAGGCTCACGTTGCGCCAGCCATGGCGCTGCACCCGGCGGCGCGCCTCGTCCACCATTTCGGGGCATTGGTCCACCGCCACCACCTGGCCTTGCGGGCCCACGGCGGCTTGCAGCAGTTCCAGGCTCATGCCGGTGCCGCAGCCCAGGTCCAGCACCGTCTGCCCAGGCTGCAATTGCAAGGTGGCAATGGCCTCGGCCCGGATCGCGTCGTACGGCGCCAATTGCAAGTCGTAAATGCCCGCGCGCCAGCGGTAAAGGCCCTGCGACGCCGCAGTATCAGGGGCGGGTTGGCGTTCTTCGGTTGCGCGGGACATGGCGGGCCTCCGTGAAGTGGACAGCCCACTCTAACCCGGCAGCGCCTTGGCGTCCATGCGCTGACGCAGGGCCGCCCTACCCCGCTGAACCCACGCCCAGCCCCCAGCGTCGCGCTCAGTCGGCGTAGATGCCAGCCTTGCGGATCACCGGCCCCCAGCGGTTGATTTCGGCTTCAAGGTGGGTCTTGAGGCCGTTGGGGGTGATCTTGTCGATCGGGGGAACGTCCGAGCTCAGATCGGCCAGGCGCTTGGTGACCAGGGGATCCTGCAGTGCCGTGCGCAGCGCGGCATTCAGCTTGTTGATCACCTCGGTTGGCGTGCCCTTGGGGGCATACATGCCGTGCCAGACCTTGACGTCAAAGCCCTTCAGGCCCTGTTCGTCGAGGGTGGGCACATTGGGCAGGGCCGAAAGCCGGTTCAGCGTGGTCACCCCGAACACCTTGATGCGCCCCTCCTTGATCATGGGCACCGTCTGGGTGGTCTGGTCACACAGCAAATCGACCTGCCCGCCCAGCAAGTCGTTCATGGCCGGGCCGGTGCCCTTGTAGGGGATGGTGTTCAGGTCGATGCCGATGGAGCTCATGAAGATCAGCCCGCACAGGTGCGATACCGCACCCAGGCCGGCATTGGCCAGGGTGACCTTCTCCTTGTTGGCCTTGATGTAACTCAGCGCCTCCTGCAGGTTGTTGGCCGGGAAGTCCTTGCGGGCCAGCAGGGTCATGGGCACGTCGACCACCTGGCCGATGTATTCAAAGTCCTTGAGTGGGTCGAAGCTGAGCTTCTTGTACAGCGCCGGTGCCGTGGACATGCCCATGTGGTGCAGAAAGATGGTGTAGCCATTGGGTGCAGCGCGCGCCGTCTTGGTGGCGGCAATGGTGCCACCCGCGCCCACGGCGTTTTCGATCAGCACGGTCTGCCCCAGGGCCTTGCCCATGGGGATGGCGATCAGGCGCGCCACCACATCGGTCGGGCCGCCGGCCGCAAACGGCACCAGCATGGTGATGGGCCGGTCAGGGAACACCTCGGCACGGGCCGGGCCGGCGCCCACCAGGGTGGCTACGGCCAGCGCAGCCAAGCCGGTGCGCATCAGGGTTTTGAAAGGGTTGACGTTGAATGTCATGGTTCTTGTCTCTCGGTTCTGTGGATCTCATCAAGGCCGGCACGGTCTGCGCCCGCCCTTTGCTTCACTGCTCTCACACCGCAGTGCCAGGCGCTCTCCCTGTGATGTCGTTCTCGTTCTGAAGACATGGTGCGCCGCCTCGTGGCCGATCGGCACTAGGCCTAACCCCGGGGCGAGCGAAGGTTTCAGGGCCCGCCTGGGCGATGCTCCAGGCCCAGCCAGCGCCGTGCCAGCGCCAGCACCGGGGCGTCGACCATGCGGCCATCCACCCGCAGGGCACCCGCCCCCAAAGCATCGCCTGCGGCCTCGGCAGCCGCCAACACGCGGCGCGCCCAGTCGCACTCCGCCGCGCTGGGCGCCAGGCCCTGGTGCACGGCCTCAATCTGGCTGGGGTGAATGCACAGCTTGGCGCCAAAGCCCAGGCGACGGGCACGGCGCGCGTCGTTCAAGGTCTGCTCGGGCTCATCCAGCGCCACGGTCACGCCATCGATCGGCGCCACCCGGCCTGCACCGCGCGAGGCCAGCACCAATTGCCAGCGGGCAGGCAGCAGCTCGGCCTCGTCCGGCCCGCAGGCCATGCCCAGGTCGGCCTGCAGGTCGATGTGGCCCAGCACCAGGCGCAGCACCTGGGGCGCCTCCGCAAGGGCCTGCAACTGCAACAGCCCCTGGGCACTTTCGATCAGGGGCAGCAGGGGCAGGCCTGGCAGGCGGCGGGCCAGCGCCTGCAGTTGGGCGGCACTCTCGGCCTTGGCCAACATCACGCCGGCCAAGCCAGGCAGGGCTTCAAGCAAGGCCAGATCGTCGCCATGCCAGGGCGTGGGCACGGCGTTCACCCGCACCAGCAGGCGCTGCCGCTCGGCCGGCCCCAGGCCGGGCCAGCACTGGGCCAGGGCCGCCCGAGCGGCCGGTTTGGCAGCCGGGGCGACGGCGTCTTCCAGGTCCAGGATCACGGCGTCGGCCGCACTGGCCAGGGCCTTGGCCAGCCGCTCGGGGCGGTCGCCAGGCACAAACAGAAAGCTGCGCGCCTCGTGCAGCGGGCGCACCTGGGGCGCCTTGCTCATGCGCCCCCCGGCAGCAACCGGCCCACCACCGGCCATTGGCCGACCTGCCACAGGTGCTCGACCGCCTGGGCCATCTCTGCGGCCTGGGCCCCGCCGCTGAAGGCGGCCAGGCGCAGGGCCTTGGCCGTGATCTCGTCACGGCTCAAGGTGTTGCCGGGATCACCCTTGGGCTCATCCACCCGGCCCTGGAACACCCGCCCGTCAGTGGTGTGCACCGTGACCTTGCCGATCCAGCGGCGTGGATAGGCGCCATCGACCTCGGCATCCAGGCTCATGCTGACGCGATCGCGCAGCTGGCGTGTCGTCTCGCTGAGAAAGTGCTCATCAAACTCAGCCAGCCCCGCATGCCCGAACTGGGCCACCAAGGCCAGCACCGTGCCCATCGAGAACTTGCTCTGATGCACCGTGCTGGGCGACACCACCGGGCCCAGCACGTCAATCGCACCTTGGTGCACATGGGTCTGCACGGCGGCCAGGTCTTCGGGCTTCAGCGCATGCTCGCGCATCACCAGCAGCAGTGCATCGGCGGCCGGATGGGTGTGGCGGCAACTGGCGTGGTATTTGAACGAGGTCTCGGCGGTGACCCAGCGAGCGCCCAGGCCATCGACCAGGCGTGCCGGGTCGGCGTCGCTGGACATGCCGGCGGCCATGCCCTGGGGGCCGTCAAAGATGTCCGCCGCACCGGTGAAGCCATCCTTGGCCAGGTAGGCCGACATCAGGCCCGCCGCCGCCGCATGCGCGGTGTGCAGCTGCTTGGAGTCGGCCGCGGTGCGCAGAAACTCCCACAGACCGGCCGACTGGGTGCCGGCCGAACCGAAGGCGTGCTGCATCTGCTGCGCGTCCAATTCCAGCAGGTGGCCCACGGCAGCCGCCGCCGCCAGGGTGCCGGCCGTGCCCGTGGTGTGGAACACGCGGTAATGCGAACGCCCCAAAAACTCACCCACGCGGATGCCCACCTCGTAACCCACCACCGAGGCCGCCAGCAGATCGCGCCCGCTGCGCCCCAGGGCCTGGGCCACGGCCACGGCCGGCGGAAACACCACCGTGGCGGGGTGGAACACCGAACCGTTGTGCACATCGTCCTGCTCAGCCACATGAGAAGCGGCGGCATTGGCCATGGCGGCCAGGTAGGGGCTGTTCAGTTGCCGCTTGATCAGCACCTCGGCCCCGCCCTGTCCCAGCCTGGGCGAGCCCGCCCCCCCCGTACCACCAGCCCAGCCCATCTGCCCCGCAAAGCGGGTGATGCTTTCGACCGGACGCGAGCCATGGCCGGCCACCGCCGAGCCGAACCAGTCGACCAGCAGGTCTTCCGTCTTGCGCACCACGGTATCGGGAATGTCGTCGTAGCGCAGGCCGGCGGCGAATTGAGCCAAGGCGGCGGAGGGGGTGAGGGATGTCATGTTGTCTTGTCTCCGGAATGTTCTGGTTTCGTTGTGTAGCGGTTCAGATTGCGCCGCGCGCACGCAGCGCCGCAACATCGGCCTCGCTGCGACCCAGGCTGTGCAGGATTGCCTCGGTGTGCTGGCCCACGGCGGGCACGGCCTCCATGCGGTAGTCAAAGCTGCTGTGGCGCCCGGGCGGCAGCAGGGCCGGGATGGTGCCCGCGGGCGAGTCCACGTCGCGCCAGCGCTCGCGCGCCTGCAGCTGCGGGTGCGCCCACAGGCCAGCCATGTCGTTCATGCGGGCGTTGGCGATCTGAGCCTCGTCCAGCCGGGCCAGTACCTCGGCGCTGCAGAGGGCCCCGAAGGCCGTCAGGATGAGGGCCTTGAGGGCTTCGCGGTGCTCGTTGCGGCGGGCATTGCTGTCAAAGCGCGGGTCCGTGGCCAGCGCGGCATCGCGCAGCACCACGGCGCAGAACACCTTCCACTCGCGCTCGTTCTGCAGGCCCAGCATCACGGTGCCGCCGTCGCCGGCCTTGAAGGGCCCATACGGGTAGATGGTGGCGTGGGCAGCAGCGCTGCGGGGCGGTGGCGTGGCGCCCTGGTAGGCGTAGTACATGGGGTAACCCATCCACTCGCCCAGGGCTTCGAGCATGGACACATCGATGTGCCCCCCCTGCCCCGTGCGGCCACGCTGCAACAAGGCCGCCAGCACGCTGCTGTAGGCATACATGCCAGCAGCAATGTCGGCCACCGAGTTGCCGGCCTTGCAGGGGTCGTCCGGCGTGCCGGTGACCGACAGAAAGCCGGCCTCGCTCTGGATCAGCAGGTCATAGGCCTTCTTGTCGCGGTAGGGCCCGTCTTCGCCGTAGCCGGAGATGTCGCACACGATCAGGCGCGGGTGGCTGTCTTTCAGGCTGTCGTAGCCCAGCCCCATGCGCGCCGCCGCACCCGGGGCCAGGTTCTGCACCAGCACGTCGGCATCTTTCAGCAGCTCTTGCAGCACTTGCAAGGCCTCGGGCTGCTTGAGGTCCAGGGTGAGGCTTTCCTTGGAGCGGTTGACCCACACGAAGTGCGAGGCCTCGCCATTGACCCGCTGGTCATAGGCCCGGGCAAAGTCGCCCGCGCCGGGGCGCTCGATCTTGATGACGCGGGCACCCAGGTCGGCGAGTTGGCGCGTGCAGAAGGGGGCTGCGATGGCGTGTTCTAGGGAGATGACGGTGATGCCGTCGAGGGGGCGTTGGGTCATGGTGTGACTCACTGGGTGATGGGGCGCTGGTGGTACAAATGGGACGTTTGCCTTGTCCCTTGCGCCGTGGCGATGTTTCGCCGCTGCGCTCTGGTGGTTCTGCTCTTTGTTTCAGGGCGGAGGCCGGGGTTGCGGCCCGGCGGCCGCCTCACTTTCTTTGCTTCGCCAAAGAAAGTAAGCAAAGAAAGGCGACCCGAAGTCAGGGCCACTTCGTGGTTCCCTGCGCTGCTCGCGCCAGGGGGGTCCCCGCTAAACTCGCTGCGCTCAAACAGACGCGGGGCCTGATCCCCCTGGCACTGCGCTGCTCGGCCCTGCCCCACGGGGCAAGCGGGGGCGGGGGCGGGCGGGCTTGCGAAGGCACTGGCGAAATCAGTGAACCTTGTGCATCCAGCAGCGCTGGTGTGCGTATGTTTGATGTTTTGGGCAGAGCGCCTGTTTACCCCCGCGCTGCGGAGCAGCCGCGCCCTTCGAGTTAAACAACACGGCGCCGCTGCGCAGCAGCAGCCGTCGGTTCCCGCTCCCACCCTCCCGTCGGGCACGGCGAGCAGCGCAGACTTGGGCGGAAAAAGGGCTCGCGTCTGTTTGAGCGCAGCGAGTTTAGCGAGACCCCGCCCAAGTTGAGCAGCGCAGCGGACCCTGCGCAGCAGGGCGTGCACGTCGGGTCGCCTTTCTTTTGGGTACTTTTCTTTGGCGAAGCAAAGAGAAGTGCCTCGGCCGCCGGGACGAACCCCCGGCCTCCGCCCTGAAACAAGGCACGCAGCAGAAGGAGCGCAGCGGCGAAACAAAGCCTTGATCGAATGGACAAAGCAGACCGCCATGGTTACGCCGCCATCGGCCCGCCATCTCGGCACACGCCCTGAAGCCAGCAACCGATGCATGATCAGCGCCAAGAGCAGCAAGCTCAAAACGACCTCGGCAACCCGAGCAAATGCTCCGCCACATACGAATAAATCAAATTCGTCGAAATCGGCGCCACCTGATACAGCCGCGTCTCCCGAAACTTGCGCTCCACGTCGTACTCGTGGGCAAAGCCAAAGCCCCCATGGAACTGGATGCAGGCATTGGCAGCCTCCCAACTGGCCTTGGCCGCCAAATATTTGGCCATGTTGGCCTGCGCGCCACAGGGCTGGTTGGCGTCGAACAGCTCGCAGGCCTTGTAGCGCATCAGGTTGGCCGCTTCCACCTCGATGTAGGCGTCGGCAATCGGAAACTGCACGCCCTGGTTCTGACCGATGGGGCGGCCGAAGACCACGCGCTCGCTGACGTACTTCGTCACGCGGTCGAGGAACCAGTAGCCGTCGCCGATGCATTCGGCCGCAATCAGCGTGCGCTCGGCATTGAGGCCATCGAGGATGTACTTGAAGCCCTTGCCTTCTTCGCCGATCAGGTTCTCGGCCGGGATCTCCAGGTTGTCGAAGAACAGCTCATTGGTCTCGTGGTTGACCATGTTCTGGATCGGCCGCACGGTCATGCCTTTTTTCTCGGCCTCGCGCAGGTCGACCATGAAGATCGACATGCCCTCGCTCTTCTTGCTCACCTCGGCCAGCGGCGTGGTGCGGGCCAGCAGAATCATCCACTCGCTGTGCTGCACCCGGCTGATCCAGACCTTCTGACCGTTGACCACATAACGGTCGCCCTTCTTGACGGCCGAGGTCTTGATCTTGGTGGTGTCGGTGCCCGTGGTGGGCTCGGTCACCCCCATCGACTGCAGGCGCCACTCGCCGCTGGCGATCTTGGGCAGGTACAGCTCTTTCTGCGCCTTCGAGCCATGGCGCAGCAGCGTGCCCATGTTGTACATCTGGCCGTGGCACGCGCCCGAGTTGCCGCCGCTTCGGTTGATCTCTTCCATGATCACCGAGGCCTCGGCCAGACCCAGGCCCGAGCCGCCATACTCGGCCGGGATCAGAGCGGCCAACCAGCCGGCCTTCGTCAGGGCATCGACAAAGGCTTCGGGGTAGGCGCGATCGTGGTCGATCTGGCGGTGGTATTCGTCAGGGAACTCAGCGCACAGGGCGCGCACTGCGTCACGGATTTCCTGGTACTGGTCGGGAGCTTGCTTGATCATGGTGTCTCTTGTTGGAAGGGTGTCGGGCAGGCGTGGCGTGGCGTGACGCGGCTCAGAACAATTCGGCCGTGGCCTGTAGGGTCAGCCAGCCCTCGTGGTCGTTGGCCCACAGGCGCACGGTCTTGCCATCGGCCTCAGGCCGGCCATTGACGGCAAAGGGGTTCAGGTCGAAGGTGGGGCGCACGGCCTTGAAGGCGAAACGCTTGAAACGGGCCCCAGGCTGCTGGCGACGCACCAGATCGACCAGCAAGGTGGCGATCAGCGGGCCATGCACGATCAGGCCCGGGTAGCCTTCCACCCCGGTCACGTAGCGACGGTCGTAATGGATGCGGTGGCCGTTGAAGGTGAGCGCCGAGTAGCGGAACAGCAGCACATCGTCGGGCACGATCTCGCGCTGCCAGGGGGCGCCGGTTTCGGCCGCCACCGGGGCCGGTACCGGGTCACCGGGCTGGGCGGCGGCGCGGTAGACGATGTCATGTTCTTCGGTCAGGGCCAGACCCAGGTCGTTGTGCACTTCGTGCTTGACCAGCACAAACACCAGATCGCCGGTGCGGCCGGCCTTGTGCGTGACCGACTCGATGCGCGACACGCGCCGCACCGCCTGCCCCACCTGCAGGGGGTTGCCCTCTTCCCAACGAAGCCGGCCACCGGCCCACATGCGGCGGGGCAAGGGCACCGGGGGCAGAAAGCCGCCGCGCTCAGGGTGACCATCCGGCCCCAGCCCGCTTTGCCGCACCTGGGGCAGAAAATAAAGCCAGTGCCACAGCGGCGGCAGGGGCGTGCCGGGCTGCGGCGCCGGGTCGTCGCGGTCCAGCGTGGCCGACAGACCGCTGACGGGCGCGGCGCTCAGGCTGTCGTGCAGGGTTTCGGTGCGACCCTGCCAGGTCTGCAGGTGGGCCAGCAGGCTGGCGTCGACGTTGCGGAGAGAGTGTTCGCTCATGGATCGGTGGCTGGAAGGATGAAACAGACAGCCCGCATCGTCGGCCCAGCCAGGCGCACGCGCAATCATTGATTTCAAGACCAAGCCTTCGGTTTTGCCTGAGGCTGGCGCCCGACAGCGCCGTTTGGGCTAGCATGCGGTCATGCAGTTCGACCTGACCGACCTGCGCCTTTACGTGCAGACGGCCGAGGCGCTCAACCTGACCCGTGCCGCCGCCACACAGCACCTGTCACTGGCCGCGGCCAGTGCCCGCATCAAGGCGCTGGAAGCGCATGCCGGCCTGCCCCTGTTTTACCGCGAAGCCCGGGGCGTTCGTCTGACACCGGCCGGCGAGGCCTTCTTGCACCACGCCCGCGGCGTGCTGCGCCAGACCGAGCAACTGCGCCTGGACCTGCAGGAATACACAGGCGGCCTGCGCGGCCACCTGCGGGTGTTGGCCAACACCACGGCGGTGACCGACTTCATGCCCGAGATCCTGCCGCCGTTTCTGGCCGCCAACCCGCGCATCAACGTGGACCTTCAGGAAAAACCGAATGCTGAGATTGCCCGCGGCGTGCTCGACGGGCGGGCCGATCTGGGCATCGTGGCCGGGCAGATCGACACCCTGGGGCTACAGGCCATCCATTTCAGCACCGACCGCCTGGTGCTGGTGACGGCACGCGGACACCGTTTTGCACGGCGCAAAAGCATCGCCTTTGCAGAAACCCTCGACGAAGACGCCGTGGGCATGCAGCGCGGCAGCACCATCCAGGCTTTTCTGGCCCAGGTGACCGAGCGCCTGGGCAAGCCGCTGCGCCTGCGCATCCAACTGGCCAGTTTTGACGCCATGTGCCGCATGATCGGAGCCGGCGTGGGCATCGGGGTGGTGCCGGTGAGCGCGGCGCGGCGCAACCAGCAGGCCATGAAACTGGCCCTGATTGAGCTGACCGACGCCTGGGCCGTGCGCGAACGCTATGTGCTGGTGCGCGACCAGACCGCCCTGCCCCCCTACGCCCAAGCCTTGGTAGACACACTGGTGGCGCATTACAAGGGTTGAACGGTCGATTTCCAGCCCAGCCAAGGGTTAACCCCCAATTCATCGGCACCCCGTGGTCGCATTGGCTATGCTGGCGCTCCTTTTCTCCATCAGCGCATGAACGGTAGCCGCAACCTGCCGACCGGGCCTGCGCCTTCTCCATGAAATCCAACTTTTTCAAGACCGCGCTGGTGCTCGGTCTGCTTTCGGCGATCGGGCCTTTCGCCATCGACATGTACCTGCCGGCCCTGCCCTCCATCGGCCAAAGCCTGGGCGCCTCGATGGGTGCGGTGCAGGCCAGCCTGATGGCCTTCTTCATCTCGCTGGGCATCGGCCAGATCATTTATGGCCCGGTGTCCGACATGGTGGGGCGCAAGCCACCGCTGTACTTTGGCCTGGCCCTGTTTGCGCTGGGCAGCGTGGGCTGCGCGCTCGCCCCCGACATCCACAGCCTGATCGCCCTGCGCTTTGTGCAGGGCCTGGGTGCCTGTGCCGGCATGGTGGTGCCACGTGCCGTGGTGCGCGACCTGCACACCGGCCACGATGCCGCCCGGCTGATGTCGCTGCTGATGCTGGTGTTCAGCGTGTCACCCATCCTGGCGCCCCTGAGCGGCAGCCTGATCATCGAATGGGCCGGCTGGCGCGGCGTGTTCTGGGCCGTGACGGTGGCCGCCCTGGCCGGCCTGGGCTTGCTGGCCAGCAGCCTGCCTGAAACCCGGCTGCCCGAGCAACGCGCCGACAGCAGCGTGGGCGGTGCCCTGCGCGCCTATGGCCTGTTGCTGCGCGACCGCCACTTCATGGGCCTGGTGATGATCGGGGCTTTTGGCATTTCGAGCTTTTTTGCCTACCTGGCCAACTCGTCCTTCGTGCTGATCGACCACTACGGCCTGAGCCCGCGCCAGTACAGCATCGCCTTTGCCGTGAACGCGGCCTCATTCATCGGCGTCTCGCAGTTCACCGGTCAGCTCACCCGGCGCTTCGGGCTGGTGCCTTTGGTGCGTGTGGCGGTGCTGGGCTATGCCCTGACCATGGCCGCCTTGCTGGGCCTGAACCTGCTGGGCTTTGACAGCCTGGCCCTGATGATTGCCATGCTGCTGCTGGGCTACGGCTTTCTGGGCCTGGTGGTGCCCACCACCGCCGTGCTGGCCCTGGAGGAACACGGCGCCCTGGCCGGCACCGCCTCGGCCCTGATGGGCACCCTGCAGTTCGTGGCCGGCGCCACGGTGATGGCCGTGGTGGGCCTGTTTGTCGACGGCACGGCCCGCCCCATGGTGGCGGGCATCGCGGGCTCGGCCCTGATGGCGCTGGCGTTTTCGCTGGTCACGCTGGCGGGTCGGCATGACCCGGCCAGCCGACCTCAGCAGGGCTGATCGGCGCTTCAGTCAGTGGCCAGGCCCAGGGTGCGGCCTTGCCACCACGCCGCCGCGGGGTTCGTCGGCCCATCGCGGGGCTGCACCAATTGCAGTGGCAGGCAGGGCTTGCCCAAGGTAGCGTCCGCCAAGTCCAGCGTCACAAGATGCCCGGCATCCAAGGCCTGTTGCACGGCATGACGCGGCACAAACCCCCAACCTGCCCCGTCCAGCAACAGGGCTCGCAGGGTGCGCAGATCCGATGTCAGCAAAGGCCTCGCAGCATGCACCGTGAGCAGGTGACCCTCTTGGCCGCCGCCCGTGGCGGCATCGCCCAGCACGACCTGGGTGTGATCGCGCAGGTCCGCCACCCCAAGCCCTGACCGCCCTGACAACGGGTGGCCGCGCACCGCCACCGGCACGATGGGCAACTGGCCCAGATTCAGCCACTGCAAACCTGGCTGCGGCCCCGGGAAACCAAGCAGCAGACCCACACCATGGCTGCCGTCAAGCACCTTGCCCAACACGGCCCCCGAGAGTTCGGTGCGCAACGACAACTGAACCCCTGGCCAGGCCTGCTGAAAAGCCGTCACACCCGCGGCCAGCCAAGCAATGGGAACCATGGCGTCCGCCACCAGCCCGAGTGTGGTCGGGTGACCTTCGCGCAGGCTACGCGCCCGTGCTTTCAACTGCTCGGCCTGGGCCAGCACGGCACGCGCTTCGTGCAGCAGGCGGCGACCATCGTCGGTGAAGGCGGGTTTCCAGCCGCTGCGGTCGAACAAAGGCAAACCCAAGGCTTGCTCCAGGTTCTGGATGGCGTGGCTGATGGCCGACTGCGCGCGGCGCAGGTGCCGCGCTGCAGCCGAGAAACTGCCTCGTTCGGCGATGGCCACCAGCACCCGCAATTGGTCCAGGTTCAGGGTATCGAGCATTGGCAAAAAAGCAGATCAAGTCCATCTGAAATATGTCTCTTCCGAAGGCAAAGGGTCTTGCCTACGATGAGCGCCTTTGACGAATCCACCCGCCCACGAGTCCCTGTGCACTGCCCCCGCCCAAACACATCCAGAGCACATAAAGTGATAAATAAGGCAAGCAATCGCTACACCGCTGGCGCTTGGCTGCTGGCTCTCAGAACAGGGCAAAAGCGCCTGCCCGCCCCCTCAACAGCCTGCCTGTCGGCAGGCTGTTGCCAGCCAATGACACAAACCACCCAAAGGCCGTTAGCTCCATTTACGGAATGGATAAGCGGCATTGGCTCCGTCAATCGGCCCATTTTTTATTGCGAACGGAAAGGCTGCACGGGCAATCCGTTACCAAGTGCGAGTTGGGTGACCTATCCCCCACTCCCCGGCGGTCAATCCATGGCGCCAATCGGCTAAGGCCGACCAAAGCACCCCAGCCAAAAAGCCACTCATCACAAATCACACGCGGCTCGACCAGCAACAGCGTGTTCTTTGATGCTGGTTGATTTTTACAAGTTGGAACACCAACACATCCCCCTCGGTCCAGCCCCAGTCTTTCGAAAAAGAGCCATGCGATATCAGCGCCTCAGCCACTTCCAGCAACGCAGCCCGAACGGCGAGACCTTGCCCCCACAGGGCCTTCTGTCAGCGCGGCCTCAAACACCTTTCGTGCCAGCACAGCCCCAGGCTGTCGAAGCCCGCACAGACGAGCCGGAGCCCGACGGCCCCAATCCTCTGCGTTTGTGCTTTTGTGGGCGCTCGGCCTACCCACCTTATTGCGATGGCAGCCACAAGGGGCTTCACTACGACGCCAGGGGCGCCTGAGCAAGGGCAGCCTCGAGCCCGCTCCTGACATAAAACGAAACAAACCGAAACCGCAGCGACAGGACCCGGCCGCCCCCCGGCGGCACCATTCAGGACATGTTCTTCAACCTCTGTCCTTGAAAGGGCCTGCCATGCGATTCATCCGCCTCCGCTTCCTCAACAAACGTGTTCTGTTCGGTGCCCTGGGCGCCACCCTGCTGGCCGGCAGCCTCAGTGCCTGCGGCCACATGGGCGACGGCCCCCGCATGGGCATGGGGCCCATGAGCGAGACCGATGCCGCCCAGTTTCGCGGCAAGATGGTCGAGCGCATCGCCAGCAAGCTCGATCTGGATGCCCCCCAGAAACAGCTGCTGAGCGCCCTGGGCGACAAGCTGCACGCCCAGCGCAAGGCCCTGATGGGCAACAGTGCCGACCCGCGCACCGAACTGCAGGCCCTGGTGGCCGGCAACAAGTTTGACCGCAGCCGCGCCCAGGCCTTGGTCAACGACAAGACCGACATCGTGCGCAACCAGAGCCCTGAGGTGATTGCCGCCTTCGGTGATTTCTACGACAGCCTGCGCCCCGAGCAGCAACAGAAGGTGCGCGACTTCATGCAGAAGCGCCACGGCCACCGCTGGGGCGGTTGAGAATCTGTTCACGATCTCGCATCGGCCACAATCCGCACCATGCCACGCATCCTGCTGATCGACGACGACACCGGCCTGGGGCCGCCCCTGGCGGCGTACTTTGCCCGCTTCGAATTGCAACTGGAGCAGGCCTTGCGCCCCAGCGAGGGCCTGGCCCGCCTGGCCCACCCGCCGGTGGGGGGCTATGACGCCGCCATCCTCGACGTGATGTTGCCCGAGATGGACGGCTTTGCCCTGTGCCGAGAGATCCGCAAGACCAGCGACCTGCCCATCCTGATGCTGACCGCCCGTGGTGACGTGATGGACCGCGTGGTGGGCCTGGAGCTGGGCGCCGACGACTACCTGCCCAAGCCCTTCGAGCCGCGCGAACTGGTGGCCCGGGTGCAGACCGTGCTGCGCCGGCGCCAGCCGGCCCGCCCGGCCCATCCTGCCCCTGGCGGCCCCCTGCAGTTTGATGGCCTGATGGTCGACCCCGTGACCCGCCAGGTGCAGCGCAGCGGCCAGGCCCTGGACCTGACCAGCACCGAGTTTGACCTGCTGCACCTGTTGGCGCGCGAGCCCGGCAAGGTCTTCAGCCGGGACGACATCCTCAACCAGTTGCGCGGCCATGAGGCCGAGCTGTACACCCGCGCGGTCGACATCGTGGTGAGCCGGCTGCGCAAGAAGCTGGAGCCGCTGGACTGCATCAAGACCGTGCGCAACGCGGGCTACTCCCTGGGGCTGGCCCCGCTGATTCCCCATGCCCCGGCCAGCCATGCCTGAGACCCGCCCCCACCATCGGCATCAGTTGCACAGGCTGCACCGCGCCCACCACGCGCTGCGGCACTCGTGGCGGCATTCATTGCGCCTGCGCCTGATCGTGCTGTTCCTGGTGCTGGCCGTGGCCCTGACCCTGACCTTCATCGGCGGCATGCAGCGCGCCATGAGCCTGGGCTGGCGCGACGCGGCCCGCCCCCTGGTGGTGGACTACGTGGACCACTTGGTGGCCGACCTGGGCAGCCCGCCCGAGGTGGACAAGGCCCAGGCCCTGGTGCGCCGACTGCCCATCACGCTGCGCATCAGCGGACCGCAGGTGAATTGGGTCTCCGACCCGGCACCCCATGCCGAACACGGATGGCGCCGGCGCCCCTCAAGCACCGAAAGCGATGGTGACGCCCCCCTGCTGCAACGCGACACCGCTGACGGACACCACATCGAGATCGGGCTGAACCTGAACCGCGGCCAGTACCAGCCCCGTCGCATCGGCTGGTTCACGCTGGGGGTGCTGCTGCTGCTGACGGCCGGCACCTACCTCTACCTGCGGCGCCTGCTGCGCCCGCTGGACGACATCCGCGCCGGCGCCCGACGCTTCGGCCAGGGCGACTTCGCCCGGCCCATTGCGCAGCGGGGCCACCGCGAGCTGGCGGCCCTGGCGGCCGATGTGAACGCCATGGCACACAGCCTGCACGGCATGCTGGAGGCCAAGCGCAGCCTGTTGCTGGCCATCAGCCACGAACTGCGCAGCCCCCTGACCCGGGCCCGCCTGAACACCGAGCTGCTGCCCGACAGCGGCGAGGCCCAGCCCCTGCGCGAGGCCCTGACCCGCGACCTGGCCCTGATGCGCGACCTGATCAGCGATCTGCTGGAAAGCGAACGCCTGGGCCAGGGCCATGCCGCCCTGCACCTGGAGCCCACCAACCTGCCTGTGCTCATCGACGAGGTGCTCGGCCAGTTGGAGGGCGCCGGCGCCGTCGAGCGACAACTGCCAGCCCACATGCCCCCGCTGAGCCTGGACCCCAGCCGCCTGCGCCTGCTGGTGCGCAATCTGCTGGACAACGCCCTGCGCCACAGCACCCAGGCGCCCCGCCCCCCCGTGATCACCCTGATGGCCGACGGGCCCCACTGGATACTGAGCGTGCGCGACTTCGGCCCCGGCGTGCCCGACGAGGTGCTGCCCCACCTGGCCGAACCCTTTTACCGCCCCGATGCGGCCCGCGAGCGCAGCAGCGGCGGCGTGGGCCTGGGCCTGTACCTGTGCCGGCTGGTAGCGCTGGCGCACGGTGGCGAGTGGCAGGTGCGCAATGCCGGCCCCGGGCTGGAAGTGCGTGTGACGTTGCCGCAGCGGATCTGAAGGCACGGATCGCGGGCCACGGGCCGCGGTTAGCATCGCAGCATGCCCACCCACTACCAGAGCCTGACCCAGGACAGCCTTTACAGCGACGCCTTTCGCGTCGCGGCCCCCGATCCCCTGCCCGGCAACGACATCGTGCCGCGCCGGCTGGCCGCCTTCATCCGCAAAGCGGACGGCATGCCGTCCGAGGCCGTGACCGCCCCCGTCGCCGATCCTGCCGCCGACCCCGCCACCTGTCCCGCCCCCCTCGCAGGCCGCGAACTCGCCGTCGGCCAGTTCGGCCTGGTGCCGGCCTGGGTCAAATCGGCTTCGGACGCCAAGCTGCGCTCGGTCAAGCTGGTCAATGCACGCTCAGAAACCCTCACCACCTCCACCCCGTTTCGCGATGCCTGGCTGGCCTCGCAACGCTGCATCGTGCCCATGATGGCGTTCTTTGAAGACGATCTGCGCAGCGGCAAGCCCGTGCCCACCCGCATCGCCCGGGTGGATGGCAAGCCCCTGGGCGTGGCCGGCCTGTGGGAGCGCTGGACCGGTGCCGAAGGCGAAGAGATCATCAGCTTCACCCTGCTCACCGTGAACGCCAACAGCCACGCGCTGATGCGGCGCTACCAGCACGACGGCACCGAAAAACGCATGCCCCTGATCCTCAACGAGGGCTCTTACGACGCCTGGCTCAACACCACGCCCGAGAAGGCGCGCGATTTCATGCGCGCCTACCCCGCCCAGTCGCTGCTGGCCAACCCGGTCGAAGGCAAAAAAGCCCGATAGGCGCCCAGCCCTGGGCTTATCCCAGGCAGGCCTCGGCCATCAACTCGCCCTCAGCCATCGGTTCTGCCTGCACCAGCTCAGGGGGGGCGGCCAGGTGCTCGGCCATCCAGGCCTCGACCAGGCGAGCATCATTGATCAAGCGCAGCCCCTGGTAGGCCTGCTCGGCCTCGGGGTAGCGCCGGCGCAGGTAATTGAGCCACTGCTTGAGCCGCCCCGCCCGGTTGCGCGACTCCACCCGCAGCTTGACACGGGCCCAGAACAGGTGGAACAGCGGCTGCAGATCGGCCCACTGCGGGGCCTCGCCCTGCCCAGTTGCGCCATCCGCCGCCAGAATGTCCCAGGCCAGCCCGGGGTCAGACACCATGCCCCGGCCCAGCATCAAATCGTCGCAGCCCGATTCGGCGCGGCAGCGCTGTGCATCGGCCACCGTCCAGATCTCGCCATTGGCCACCACCGGGATGTTGACCACGCGGCGCACATCGGCAATGCGCGCCCAATACGCTGGCGGCTTGTAGCCCTGGGCCCGGGTGCGGCCATGCACCACCAACTGGTTGGCACCGCCATCGGCAATCGCCCGGGCACAGTCCTCGGCCGCCTGGTCGTCGTCAAAACCCAGGCGCATCTTGGCCGACACCGGCACCTCGGCCGGCACCGCGCGCCGCACCGCCGACACGATGCGGTGCAGCAGCTCCGGGTCTTGCAGCAGCGCCGCCCCGCCGCCATGCCGGTTCACCACCTTGGCCGGGCAGCCAAAATTCAGGTCGATCCCCGCCGGTCCCAGCCCCGCCAGCCGCGCCGCGTTCTCGGCCAGGCACTGCGGATCCGACCCCATCAACTGCGCCCGCACCGCCACCCCCGCCGCCGTGCGCCCGCCGTTGTCCAGCTCGGGCACGATGCGCCTAAAAGCCCGCTCAGGCAGCAGCGTGCCCGTGACCCGGATGAACTCGGACACGCACAGATCCACCCCACCCACGCGGGTCAGCACATCGCGCAACACGCAATCGAGCAGGCCCTCCATGGGCGCCAGAAGAATAGCCATGGCAAAAACGAGAAGAGAGAAAAGAACAAGATGGAAGGGATCGTGCCGCTGAAGAGAGCGCCGCTCCAGCGGCCAGGCCGATCAATGACCAAGCCTGGAAGGTGGGGGATTTTCGCCGACTTCGGATCAGAGGCCCGGCACTCGCCCAAAGCCCCGCTTCAGTCTGGGTGTGCGGCCCGCCAAGTGTTGAATTCGGAAGGTCGCAAGCCGTAACGAGCGAGCACGCCCACATGCAGGCGTCTCAGCTCTTCAATCAGCAAGGCCTGCACGTTGTCACGCTCAGGCTCAGGAACAGCCTGGGCAGTCGCCTTTCGGATGCTTTTGAGGGGGTCTTCGTCTGGGTTCTGCACCACCTCACGGAGGATCTGTCGGATGAAATCCCGCCAGGACAAGCGCAGAGGGTCAGGTTCAGCCAGTTCCTGCCTGAGTGCCAGGTATTCGTGGCAGAAACGCTCGTACACCCATACATAAAGATCACGCAGCAATTCGATCCGGGTCATTTCGTACACGCCCAGCATCGCGCAGCTGTAGGCCTGTTCAGGCACATCCAGAAAGGTCAAGGGACAAAGATTGGCCCGAAACAAAGGCAGGTTGGCTGCCAGGCGTGATGTGCGCTTGTTGATGTCGGCGAAGGGCTGAAGGTAAGGCAAATGCACCATCAGAAAAAACGACTGCTCGAACGAGTCACCGATCTGGTTCACCTTGTGCAGCAGGGCGTCGAGCATTTCGTCAATGAGTTGCGGCGTCGACAGGGGGCGGTACACGCTCTGACTGATGTCCACCGCATGACGGCGCAGGCGCCCTTCATCCGCTGGGTTCGGCAACAGATTTTCAGCCAGAGCACTGTGCAGGTTCATCAAGGTATAGCGATCCAAAGCCGCTTGGTCAGCGTTGTTCACCAGCATCTCGATCGCCGTTTTGTGATTCAGGATCATCTGCGTCTCGATGGCCGCCTTGCCTTGGGCCACCTTGCCACGCTCGATCAAGTCCCGGGTATCCAACCTGGAATAGGTATTGCCCTCCAGGTGGCTGGATGCCCAGGACAGATCAATCAACAAGCGATTCAAAATAGCGCGGCTGCAAGTGCCGGCAGGGGCCGCAACGGCCCAGGTGCGCCCCATCTGATGCAACTGACGGCGCAACGAATCCGACACAACGAATCCGACAAATACCAACTCTTGTTGGGCTGGTACGACTCCAGGAAATCGCGCTGGTAGCCCACCGGCCGGCGTCACTCAAGCGGCTGGTCGACATAGGCCCGTACATCGCGGCTGTCTGCGGACAGTGCCAGGCCGCGCAAAAAGCGCTCGCCAACGGCCCCGTCAGGGCCTGCCAACCCCATCAGCGCCCCCCGGCCTTCAGAAGGCCCCGCCCCGTAACGGCGAGCGCGCCCCTGGCCCTGAGCAGCAATGCGCCCCTGGGCAAGCCAGCTGTTCAGAACGCGCTGCGCCGAGCGCCGAGCCCATTGCGGATGCAACACCAGCAAATCGGCCAGACCGAGGCCATGCGGCGCTGCCAGAATGCTTTGCAGCAAAGCATCTGCCTTGGCATTGCGATTGGCGGCAGGGGTGAGCGGGCTGGGAGAGGACGTGGCGCGATTTTGGCGCAGTTTCAGCACCCTAGGTCTCGCCCCGCTGAAAAGCCCAAGGGGAAAGCTCGCAGCCCGCCAAAGTCCAGAACGCCCAACTCAAGGCGATGGGCCCTTGCGCTGCCGCGCTCGATCTGCAGGCCCGTCGACTGGGCCTGGTGCTCCGCGATGGACGCCGATGTGTCAACGGCCCCCCCCGGAATGATGGCAACAGGGCGTAAGCGGCCAGGGATTCGAGGGAGGAACGATGTTCGGTGAACATGGTGGTGATCTCCTGAAAGCCCGCGGTCACCGTTCTATCGAGCACAGCCGTCGCGCGACGAGCGAATTCGCACTGCGTTTGACGACGTTTGATTTCATGGCACACAGCGGCTTCGACCAAGCCCTCCATGCCCTCACCCCTCCATCATGATCACCTGCCGGATCGCCTCGCCCCGGGCCAGGCGGTCGAAGCCCAGGTTGATCTGGTCCAGGCTGAGGCGGCCGGTGAGCAACTGGTCGACCGGGAGTTTGCCCTGGCGGTACAGGGCCACGAAGCGGCCGATGTCGCGCCGGGGCACGCAACTGCCCAGGTAGCTGCCTTTGAGGGTGCGCTCTTCGGCCACCAGGTGCCACACGGGGGTGCTGAGGTTCTGGCTGGACGCGGGCAGGCCGACGGTCACGGTGGTGCCGCCGCGGCGGGTCACGCGGTAAGCCAACTCGAGGGCACGGGCCGAGCCCACCATCTCCAGGGCGTGGTCCACGCCGCCGCCGGTCAGCTCGCGCAGTTGCTCCACCGCGTTGTCGGCGCCGGCATTGACGACGTCGGTGGCGCCCAGGCGGCGGGCAAAGGCCAGTTTGTCGTCGGCCAAGTCCACGGCCACCACCCGGCCTGCGCCGGCGGCCAGGGCGCCCATCACGGCCGACAGGCCCACGCCGCCCAGGCCGATCACGGCCACGCTCTGGCCGGGGCGCACCTGCGAGGTGTTGACCACCGCGCCCACCCCGGTCATGACGGCACAGCCGAACAGGGCCGCGATCTCCAGCGGCAGCTCGCGGTCGATCTTCTGCACGCCGCGGCGCGACAGCACCGCATGCTGGGCAAAGGCCGACACGCCCACAAAGTGGTCCATGGGCTGGCCTTGCCAGGACAGGCGGCGCTCGCCGCCCAGCAGCGTGCCCGCCACATTGGCGGCGCCCGCGGGCTCGCACAGCACGGGGCGCCCCTCCGAACAGGGAGCACAGTGGCCGCAACTGGGCACAAAGACCAGGATCACGTGGTCACCGGGCACCAGGTCGGTCACGCCCTCGCCCAGGGCCTCGACCACGCCAGCGGCCTCGTGCCCCAACACGATGGGGGTGCGGCGCGGGCGGTCCCCGTTGATGATGGACAGGTCAGAGTGGCACAGGCCGGCGGCCACCACGCGCACCAGCACTTCGCCCGGGCCGGGCGGGGCCAGGTCGACCTCGGTGACTTCCAGGGGACGGCTTTCGGCATAAGGGGCCGGCGCGCCGATGCGCGTGAGGACAGCAGCACGGGTTTTCATGGGTTCTTCACCAGAGAGCACTTGGACTTGGACAGCGGCTGGAAGGCCTGCTCGCCCGGGAGGGTGGCCAGCACCTTGTAGTAATCCCAGGGCATCTGGGATTCGGCCGGCTTCTTGACTTGCACCAGGTACATGTCGTGCACCATGCGGCCATCGACGCGCACCCGACCGCCCTGGGCAAAGAAGTCGTTGATGGGCAGGGCCTGCATCTTGCGAGCCACGCTCAGGCCTTCATCGCCGCCAGCGGCCTGGATGGCCTTGAGGTAGCTGGTCACGGCCGAGTAGGTGCCGGCCTGGATCATCGAGGGCATCTTCTTCATGCGCTCGAAATAGCGCCGCGACCAGGCCCGGGTCTCGGGTGTGCGGTCCCAGTAGAAGCCGGTGGCAAAGGTCATGTCCTGGGCTTCTTTCAAACCCAGCGAATGCACATCGTTGATGAACATCAGCAAGGGCACCACGGCCTGGCTTTTGCTCAGGCCGAATTCGCGCGTGGCCTTGATGGCGTTGACCGTGTCACTGGTGGCATTGGCCAGGGCAATGGCGTCGGCCTTGGAGGCCTGGGCCTGCAGCACGAACGACGAGAAATCGCTGGCATTGAGCGGATGGAACACGCTGCCCACCACCTTGCCGCCGCTGGCCGTCACAAACTCGGTGATGTTGCCTGCCATGGCTTTGCCAAAGGCGTAGTCGGTGCCGATCACAAACCAGCTGCGGGCCCCCTTGGCCAGCATGCCCTGCGCCGCCCCGTTGACCAGGGCATAGGTGTCGTACACATAGTGGATGCTGGTGGGGCCGCAGTTCTCGTTGGTCATGGCCACCGAGGCCGTGCCGGTCAGCAACAGCATCTTGTTGCGCTCGCGGGCCAGGTTGCCCACCGCCACGGCCACGGCCGAGTTGTTCACATCGACGATGGCATCAACCCCCTCGCGGTCGTACCAGGCCCGGGCCAGCGAGGCACCGATGTCGGCCTTGTTCTGGTGGTCGCCACCGATCACCTCGATGGGCTTGCCCAGCACCTGGCCACCAAAGTCTTCGACTGCCATGCGGGCCGCCTCCAGCGAGCCCTTGCCGGCAGTATCGGCATACAGGCCCGACATGTCGGACAGCACGCCGATGCGCACCTTGTCGTCCGACAGCTTCTGCGCTGCTGCGGGGGCGCTCAGGCCGGCACCGCACAAGGCGGCGGCCAAGGCCAGCCAGATCGGCGCGCGCCGTCGCAAACAGCGGGCTTTCACACAGGGGTTCATGGTTTGTCTCCTTCTTGGTTTCAGCGTTGTGCACAACAAAAAGGCCCTCTGCGGGGCCCTGGATCACGTCAACTTCAATCCATGCGGATGTTCGCGGCCTTCACCACCTGGGCCCACTTCAGGCGCTCGGCGTGCAGCAGCTGGGCGAAGGCCTCGGGGCTGCCGGGGGCGGGCTCGGCGCCGGCGTCCTGCAGGCGCTGGCGCACCTCGGGCTGGGCCAGGGCGCGACCGATGTCGGCACTCAGGCGGGTGACCAGCTCGCGCGGGGTGGCGGCTGGGGTCAGCACGCCGGCCCAGGAATAGGCCTCGTAACCCGGCAGGCCGGTCTCGGCCACGGTGGGCAACTCGGGCAACAGGCTGGAACGCTGCACGCTGGCCACGGCCAGGGCGCGCACCTTGCCGGCACGGATCTGGGGCAGCGCGGTGGGGGCATCGCTGAACATGATGGGCACCTGGTTGCCCAGCAGGTCGGTCATGGCGGGGGCACTGCCCTTGTAGGGAACGTGCTGCAGCTTGGTACCGGCCAGCATGTTGAACAGCTCGCCCGCCAGGTGGGTGCCGCCGCCATTGCCGGCCGAGGCAAAGGCCAGCGTGCCGGGGCGGGCCTTGTCAAGGGCGATCAGCTCGGCCACGCTCTTGACCGGCAGGCTGGGGTGCACCACCAGCACCACCGGAAATCGCGCCGCAAAGCTGACCGCGGCAAAGTCGCGCTCGATGTCGTAGCTCATGCGGGGGTTCAGCGCCGGCAGCACGGTGTGGTGGATGCTGCAGACGAACAGGTTGTGCCCATCGGCCGGAGCGCGGGCCGCCAGCTCGGCGCCCACCATGCCACCGGCGCCGGCGCGGTTGTCCACCACGGCGGGCTGGCCCCAGAGTTCGGCCAGCTTCTGGGCCAGGGCCCGGCCTGTGATGTCCACCGGGCCACCGGCTGGAAAGGGCACGATGAATTTCACCGGGCGGGCCGGGTAGGCCGGGGCTTGCGCCCAGGCCGGTAGCGCCAGCCCCGCCAGGGCCGTGGCCAGCCATTGGCGGCGGTCGATGCGGGAGATGCGGGCGATGCGGTCGGTAGAGCGCTCAAGCAGGGTGGTGAACATGGCGTTCTCCTGGGGTTCAGACGGGGGCGGGTTGGTCCAGCAGGGCGCGCTTGAGCACCTTGCCGCTGTGCGTCATCGGCAAGGCCTCGATGGCGGTGATGCTGGCGGGGCGCTTGTAGGGGGCCAGTTGGTCCTTGATCAAGGCCTGCAGACCGGCGTGGTCGGCCTCGCTCAGGGGCTGCCCGCCCACGGTCTCGACAAAGGCCAGCACGGTCTCGTTGCCGTCGGCCTCTTTGCGGCCCACCACGGCCGAGCGCTGCACGCTGGGGTGCTGGTTGAGCACGTTCTCGACCTCGCCCGGGTACACATTGAAGCCCGAGCGGATGATCATCTCCTTGAGCCGCCCCACCACATGCAGCGCACCGTCAGGCCCGATGCGACCCAGGTCGCCGGTGGCGTACCAGCCGCCCTCGCGCATCACCTGGGCGGTGGCCCCCGGGTCGCGAAAATAACCCGGCATCAGGCCCACGCCGCGCAACCAGATCTCGCCGGTCTCGCCCGCCGGCAGCTCGCGCCCGGCGTCGTCCACGATGCGGCACTCGGCCCCTTCCACCGGCACGCCGGCGGCGGTGTCTTCGCGCCACTGGCCTCGGCGCACCAGGCAGGCCGCCCCCGCGTACTCCGACAGGCCATAGCCGTGGTGCAGCGGCTGGCCAAAGCGGTCCTGCACCGCGTTCTTCAGCGGCAGGTCCAGCGGTGCGGCCCCGGTGTAGACATAGCGCAGCGCGGGCGATGGGGGCATGCCCACCAGGCCCTGCTCGTCGAGGTAGGCGAGCAGCCGCGTGAACAGGGCCGGCGGGCCCTGCAGGTTGGACACCTGGTGCAAGGCCAGCGCCTGCAAGGCATCGGCCGGATCAAAGCGGCTGCGCATCACCAGGGCGGCACCCGCATGCAGCGAAGCCGCCAGCACCGTGCCCAGACCGAAGATGTGGGTCATGGGCACACAGGCGTACGAACGATCCGCCGGCGTCAAGGCCCGCGACTCGGCCGACACGCGGGCAAACTGCAACAGCCCGGCATGCGACACCAGCACGCCCTTGGGCGCCCCGGTGGTGCCCGAGGTGAAGATGATGGCCGCCACCTGCTCGGCCAGCGGAGCCGGTTCGGGGGTGGCCTGGTCGCGCCGGGGCGTGCGGCTCAGGCCCGCCAGGGCCGAGGGCTGGGCGCCCAGGTGCTCGCCGTGCTCGCGGGCGGCGCTGCCCACCTCGCGGGTGAAGTAGACCAGCCGCGGATCGGCCTTGGCCACAAAAGCCTCGATCTCGCCGCGCGCCATGCGGGCGTTGACGCCGCAGGACCAGGCGCCCACGCGGCTGCAGGCCAGCACCAGGGCCACGTGCTCGGGGCAGTTCTCGGCGACCGCCAGCACGCGGTCGCCGGGCTGTACGCCCTGGGCCAGCAACTCGGCCTGCAGGGTGTCCACCATCGTGCCCAGTTGGGCATAGCTCAGCGTGTGGTCGGGCAGGTGCAGGAACACCGCCTCAGGCGTGGCCGCCAGGCGTTGGTCAAACAGGTGATGAAGTCGAGAGGGTGTCGTCATGGCCACTCATTCCACCTGGATGCCCTTGGCCACCGTGCCCCACAGGGCCAGATCGCGGGCCGCACGCTCGGCCAGCAGCTGCGGGTTGCCGGTCCACAGGTCGTAGCCCTGCTCGATCAGCTTGGCCTTGAGCTCGTCCTGGGCCAGGGCCCGGCGGGTGGCCTCATTGAGGCGGGTCACCAGCTCGGGCGCCATGCGGGCCGGGCCGTACAGGCCGTACCAGCCACCCACGTCGTAGTCGGCGATGCCCGACTCGACCATGGTGGGCACCTCGGGCAGCGAGGGGTTGCGCTCGCGCGAAGTGACGGCCAGCGGCCGCACGCGCTGGGTGCTGATGTAGTTGCGGGCGCTGCCGATGATGTCGAACATCATGCTGAGCTGGCCCCCGATCACATCGGTCATGGCGGGCGCATTGCCCTTGTAGGGCACGTGGGTCAGCTTGATGCCGGCGCGCAGGGCGAACAGCTCGCCGCTGAGGTGGTTCGACGCCCCCATGCCGGCCGAACCATAAGCCAGCTTGCCCGGATGGGCCCGGGCGTAGGCCACCAGTTCGGGCAAGGTCTTGAAGGGCTGGTCCTTGTTGATCACCAGCACGTTGGTGTAGCTCACCAGGGGTGCGATGGCCATCAGGTCCCTGCTCACGTCAAAGGGCATGGACTTGAGGATGTGCGGGCTGATGGTCAGCGTGGGGCTGGCGCCAAAGTACAGCAGCAGCCCGTTCGGGGCCGCCTTGGCCACGGCATCGCCGCCCATGCTGCCGGCGGCGCCGGGGCGGTTTTCTACCACCACGGGCTGGCCCAGCTCTTTGGACAACGCGGGCGCGAACAGCCGCGCCGTGGCGTCCACCGGGCCGCCCGCCGCATAGCCCACCACCAGGCGGATGGGCTGCCCACCGCCCTGTGCCTGCACTGGCGTGCTCAGCAACAGGGGGCTCAGGCTGCCCAGCGCCAGCAGCCAGCGCCGCGACCTTGAGAAGAATGTCGGCATGTCTTGTCTCCGTTGTATTTCTTGAATTCAGACCCGCACGTAGCGGAAGGTGCCCATGGCGCGGGCCACCACCTGGCCGCTGGCGTCTTCCACCCGGGCCTCGCAGAAGCACACCGAGCGCCCCCCGCCTTGGCAAGTGGCGTGGGCCAGCAGCCGGCCCCGGCCAGGGCGATGAAAGCTGGTGCTCATGTCGATCGTGACCACCGCCTTCTGAAAGCCCGTGGCCGAAAGCGCTGCACTCGACATGGCGCTGTCCATCAGCGACATCAGCACGCCGCCATGCACCACCCCGAAGTTGTTGGTCAGCTCGGGGCGCAGATCAAGCGACAGCCGGGCCACCCCACCCTCGGCGAACTCGCGCTGCAGGCCCAGCAGGTGGTTGAACGCCACCCGGGCGAACAACGCGCGGGTGTCGGTGGCGATGTCGATGGCCGCCTCGGGGCTGCCGGGCTGCGGGCCGGTGTCGCCCGGGCCAGAGCGCTCAGCCAGCCCGGACTTCATGCGCGGGCCTCGCGCACCATGTTGCGGGCGATCACGATCTGCTGGATCTGGCTGGTGCCCTCGTACAGGCGGAACAGGCGCACGTCGCGGTAGAAGCGCTCGATGCCGTACTCGGCCAGGTAACCGGCCCCGCCCAGGATCTGCACCGCGCGGTCGGCCACGCGGCCACACATCTCGCTGGCAAACAGCTTGCAGCAGGCGGCCTCGGTGGACACGTTGCGGCCTTCATCGCGGCGGCGCGCCGCGTCGATCACCATGCACTCGGCGGCATACAACTCGGTCTGGCTGTCGGCCAGCATGGCCTGCACCAGTTGGAACTCGGCGATCGGCTGGCCGAACTGCTGGCGCTCGACCGCGTAGCGCAGGGCATCGGCCAGGATGCGCCGGGCCACGCCCACGCACACGGCCGCCAGGTGGATGCGGCCCTTGTCGAGCACCTTCATGGCGGTCTTGAAGCCCCGCCCCTCCACCCCGCCGATCAGCTGTCGGGCCGGCACGCGCACGTTGTCAAAGATCACATCGCAGGTGTGGGCACCTTTCTGGCCCATCTTGCGATCGATCTTGCCCAGGCTGATGCCCGGCGAGTGGGCATCGACGATGAAGGCCGACACCCCGCCCGCGCCCTTGTCGGCCGGGTTGGTACGCGCCATCAGCGTGAAGATGCCGGCCTGCGGGGCGTTGGTGATGTAGCGCTTGCTGCCGTTGACGAGGTAGTGCTCGCCCTCGCTGTCCACCCCTTTGATCGCGGTGGTGCGCAGCGAGGCGGCATCGCTGCCGGCATCGGGCTCGGTCAACGCAAACGAGGCCATCAGCTCGCCGGTGGCCAGGCGCGGCAGGTACTCGGCCTGCTGCTCGGGCGTGCCGTCCATCAGGATGCCCTGCGAGCCGATGCCCACGGTGGTGCCGATCACCGAGCGGAAGGCGGGCGAGGTCTGGCACAGCTCGAAGAGCACACTCACCTCTTCCTCCATGGTCAGCTCCAGGCCGCCATAGGCCTCGGGGATGGTCAGGCCGAACAGGCCCATCTCGCGCATCTCCTGCACGATGGCGGCGGGGATGGCATCGGTTTCGGCCACTTCGTTCTCGGCCGGCACCAGGCGTTCACGGGTGAAGCGGGTGACGGAATCCAGCAGGGCCTGAAAGGTTTGGGGGTCTCGGATCATGGGGTGGTTCTTTCGTTGCGGATCACAGCGCGTCGGCCGTGCCCAGGATGGCGGTGGCCTGGCTCGACAAGGTGCCGCCATTGCCATGGGCCAGGGCGGTGGCCACGCCGGGCACCTGGCGGGCACCGGCTTCGCCGCGCAACTGCCGCACGGCCTCGATGAGGGTGAAGATGCCGTACATGCCCGGGTGCACGCACGACAGGCCGCCCCCGTTGGTGTTGACCGGCAGGCGCCCGCCCGGGGCGATGGCGCCGTCCTGCACAAAGCGCCCGCCTTCGCCCTTGGGGCAGAAGCCCAGGTCTTCGAGGAACAGCAAGGTGTTGATGGTGAAGGCGTCGTACAGCTGCAGCACGCCCATGTCCTTCGGCGTCAGGCCGGCCATGGCAAAGGCCTCGCGGCCCGACTGGCTGGCTGCCGTCACCGTCAGGTCGTGCATGGACGAGATCTGGCGGTTCCAGTTGGCGGTGGCATTGCCCAGCACATAGACGGGCTTGCGGGGCAGGCTCGCAGCCCGATCGGCACGGGTCAGCACGAAAGCCCCACCACCGTCGGTGACCAGGCAGCAGTCGCGCACCGAAAGGGGATCGGACACCCTGCGGGCCTTGAGCACGTCGTCGATGCTCAGCGGGTCGCGCATGAAGGCCTCGGGGTTGAGCTGCGCCCAGGCCCGGGCCGCCACCGCCACCTCGGCCAGGTCTCGGCGGGTGGTGCCGTACTGGTGCATGTGGCGCCGCGCCGCCAGCGCATAGGCCGACAGCGGCTGCATGGGCTCGTAAGGCGCTTCAAAGGGCTGCGGGTCCATCACGCGGCGGGCCTTGGCAATCTCGCTGCGGCCAAAGGTGGCCGTGCGCTGGGTGCTGCCGTAGCAGACCAGCACCGCGTTGCACTGGCCGGCCTGCAAGGCCATCATGGCGGGCAGCAGGTGGGCCACGAAGCTGGAGCCCCCCACCATGGTGCCGTTGATGTAGCGCGGGTTCAGGCCCAGGTACTCGGTCACGGGCATGGGCCACATGGTGGACAACACGCTGGCCGTGCACAGGCCGTCGATGTCGCGCATCGTCAGCCCGGCATCGGCCACGGCGGCGCGCGCGGCGTGGGCCAGCACCTCCATCTCGGTGAAGCCGGTGGCCTCACCACAGCCAAACGTAGCCACCCCGGCGATGACGGCACTGCCACGCAAGGCCCTCAAGGCCGGCGGCGTGTGCACGGTCGGAGCGGAAGGCCTGGCAGGTCCGCTCGGCACCGGGACAGGCGTTGTCGCAGCCGGCTCTTCGATCGGGTCGAACACCACGATGCCGCCCTGCCCCTCAACCTGCAGAACACGGGCCTTCACCCGCTGGCCCACCTGCACCGAGTCCGCGGGCTGCCGCTCGACGCGGCTCATCAGACGCACGCCTTCATCGAGGTCGATCAGGCAGACGTTGTAGTCCCCACCGGCCTCGGGCTTGCGGCGCACCACCGTGGCGGAATACACCGTGCCCTGGCCGGAGGGCGCCACCCACTCGGGGTCGGCGGCGCCGCAATGCGGGCAGACTTCGCGCGGAAAGTACACATGCTGGCCGCAGGCGGCGCAGCGCTGGATCATGAAACGGCCCTGGTCCAGCCAGGCCTGATGCCGGGCCTGAACGCCCTGGCGTTGCTCACTCATGTTGGGCTCCTTGCAAGGGTGGGGGCTTCAGATCGGGTCCCAGGTGAACACGTCACCCGAACGGTCCAGGGGGTAGAACATGGCCTTCAGGGCGGGCAGTGCGTGGCTGGCCACGCTCTCGGGCGTCCAGCCCTCGCTGCGGTGCACCGAGCGCACGGGCCGCGGCTGGCTGATCAGGAAGATCTCGTTGTTGCGCACGGCAAAGATCTGGCCATTGGCATACGAGGATTCATCGCTGGCCAGGCACACGGCCAGCGGCGCGATCTTGGCCGGCGTCATCTGCTTGATGCGCTCCACCCGGGCCTTTTCGGCGTCGGTCTCGGTGGGGATGCTGCCGATCATGCGGCTCCAGGCAAAGGGCGCGATGCAGTTGCTGCGCACATTGAACTTCTGCATGTCGAGCGCGATGGACTTGGACAGCGCCGCGATGCCCAGCTTGGCGGCCGAGTAGTTGGCCTGGCCAAAATTGCCGATCAGCCCCGAGGTGGAGGTCATGTGGATGTAGTTGCCCGAACCCTGCTCCTTGAAGTGGGTGGAGGCCGCGCGGCTCACGTAGTAGGCGCCGTACAGATGCACCTTGATGACGGCGTCCCACTCATCCAGGCTCATCTTGTGGAAGAAGCGGTCGCGCAGGATGCCGGCGTTGTTGACCACCACGTCGATGCGGCCAAAGCTATCGAGCGCCGCCTGCACGATGCGACCGGCGCTGGTCGCATCGCTCACGCTGTCGGTGCTGGCCACCGCCTCGCCGCCCAGGGCGCGGATCTCGTCCACCACCTTCTGGGCAGGGCCGGCGTCGTTGCCCTCGCCTGCAACCGAGGCACCGATGTCGTTGACCACCACGCGGGCCCCTTCACGGGCCATGGCCAGGGCGATGTCGCGGCCAATGCCGCCCCCTGCGCCGGTGACCACCACCACTTTGCCTTCGACCATGCGGGACGGGTTGTTTGGATTCATGTTGTTCTCCTTGGGTTGCTGGGATGTCAGTCAAAAAATAGGATCAGGACGCCGCCTGTGCCGGCCACTGGAACAGCGCCGGCTGCTTGTCGAGAAAGCGCTGCACCGCCACGCGATGCGCCTCGGTGCCCATGGCCAGGGCCTGGGCGTTGGCCTCCATCTCCAGCAGGGTGGGCAGGTCGTGCCCGGGCGCGGCCAGGGTGCGCTTGACCAGGGCCACCGCCATGGGCGAGGCCTGCACAAAGCTGGCCGCCAGGGCCTGGGCCCGGGCCTGCAGCTGCTCGGGCGGCTGCAGCTCCATGGCAATGCCCAGGCGCAGGGCCTCGGCCGCATCGACCTCGCGGGCCGACAGCATCAGCTCGCGGGCGCGCTGCACGCCCACGATGCGGGGCAAGGTGTAGAAGGCCGCGCAGTCGGGCACCAGGCCCACGCGCATGAACGACATGCAAAAGCGCGCCCGGGGGGTTGCAATCACAAAGTCGGCCAGCAGGGCCAGGCTGAAGCCGGCGCCATAGGCGGCCCCATCGACCGCGGCAATCACGGGGCGGTCGAGCGTGATCAGTTCCTTGAGCCAGTCGTGCAGGCTTTGCAGGCGGGCGCGCCAGCCGGCGTTGTCCAGGCCCACGGTGGCGATGTTGCGCAGATCGCCGCCGGCACAGAAGTGGTCGCCCGCCCCCGTCAGCACCAGGGCGCGGATACCTGGGTCGGCGCGCAGATGAGCCACCACCTGGCGCATTTCCTCGCGCATGGCGGGGTCGAAGGCATTGCGCCGCTCGGGGTTGTGCAGCGTGAGCGTGGCCACCTGATCGCGCACGGCAAAGCGGATGCGCTCGAAGTTGTCGGGGTTCATGGGGTCTCCTGAAGTTCTGCCTGGGATGGGGCCGGCTTGGCGCCGACGCTGTGCCGGTGCGCCTCTTGCAATTCGCGCCACAAAATCTTGCCGGTGCCCGACTTGGGCAGGGCCGGCACAAACTCGACCAGGCGCGGCACCTTGTAGGCCGACATGCGCTCGCGTGCCCAGGCCGTGAGCTGCTCGACGCTCAGGGCGGCCTCATGACCGGGTCGCAGCACCACCAGGGCCTTGACGGTCTCGCCGCGCTTGGGGTCGTCCACGGCGATCACGCAGGCTTCGAAGATGGCAGGGTGCTCGTACAGCGCGCTTTCCACCTCGGCCGGCCAGACCTTGAAGCCCGAGGCATTGATCATGCGTTTGAGGCGGTCGCGCATGAAGTAGTACCCGTCTTCGTCCACGCTGGCCAGGTCGCCGGTGCGGAAGAAGCGCAGGCCGTCGCGCTCAAAAAAAGCGGCCTCGGTGGCTGCTGCATTGCGCCAGTAACCCAGCATCAGCTGCGGGCCGCTGGTGACCAGCTCACCCACCTCGCCCGCGGCCAGGTCCTGGCCCGTGGCCGGGTCGACGATGCGCGACACCACCCCCTGCGTGGGCACGCCCAGGCATTGGCGCTTGCCGCGGTGCAGCGGGTTGGCATGCAGAAAGGCCGCGGTCTCGGACAGGCCGTAGGCCTCGTTGTAGGCCAGCCCGAAGCGATCGGCCAGCAGGGTGGCCACGGCCTCGGGCATGGCGGCGCCGCCGCCTGAGAGCAGGCTCAGGCTGCTGAGGTCGCGGGCCATCACGTCGGGCTGGGCGAAGAACTCGATCACCATGCTGGGCGGCGCGGTCCAGACCGAGACGCGGTGTTGCTCGATCAGGCGCGCGGCGCTGGGCGCGTGCCAGCGCGGCATCATGACCAGGGTGGCACCCAGGGTGAGCGGCATGTTCATGCCGTTTTGCATGCCCAGCATGTGGAACAGCGGGGCCACACTCAAAAACACCGAATCGGCATGCAGGCTGCGCCACACCTGGGAGGCCAGGTTGGACGCCAGCACTGTGCCATGGGTGTGCATGCAGCCCTTGGGGTGGCCGGTGGTGCCCGAGGTATAGGGCAGCACTGCCAGGGCCTCGGGGCCGGGGTGCAGCCAATCCGGCTGCCAGCCCTGCGCCACGGCCTCGCTCAGGGCTTCCTCCAGTCCGTACAGGCCCGGGCCCTGCAGGGCCTGGCGCGGCTGGTGGAAGGGCTCGGGCCAGGGCGAGCCCGGGGCCCCCACCTCGGCCGGGTGCATGGCATCGGCATAGGCATGGACCACGGCAGCGTCAATGGCGCCTGCCTGCAGCAAGGGCTGCAGACGGGGCAGCAACTCTTGCGCCAACAGGGCCACGCGGGCGCCGGTGTCCTGTTGAAACCATTGCAACTCAGAGGGGGTGCTCATGGGGTTGACCGGCACCACCACGGCCCCCAGGCGCAACACGGCGTGGTAGGCCAGCACGTACTGGGGGCAGTTCTGGCTCATCAGCAGCACCCGGTCGCCAGGCTGCACGCCCAACCGGCGGTTCAGCCAGGCAGCCAGGGCGTTCACCCGCCGATGCAGCGCACCGTAGGAGAGGCTCTGTCCACAGAACAGCAGCGCAGGCTTGTCCGGGTAGCGCTGGGCGGCCACCTCCAGGTAGTGGCTGAGGCCCACGGCGCTGGGGCGAAATGCGTGCGGCACGCCGGGCGGCCAATGCCGGAGGTGGGGTGCTGGGATCGGTGCATTCAAGACAGGGTCTCCTGGAGGTCGTGCGCTCTGGGTGCGGCGGCGGGCTCAGACCAGCCGGTTGGCATGGCCGGCCCAGTAGCGATCGCGCAGCAGGCGCTTGTAGAGCTTGCCGGTGGGGTGGCGCGGCAACTCGGCCTCGAAGTCGACCGAGCGCGGGCACTTGACGTGCGACAGGTGCTGCTGGCAAAAGGCGATCAGCTCGGCGGCCAGGGCGGGGCCAGCCTGGGCCATGTCGCGGGGTTGAACCACCGCCTTGACCTCTTCGCCAAACTCCTCGTTGGGCACGCCCAGCACGGCCACATCCATGACCAGGGGATGGGTGACCAACAGGTTCTCGACTTCTTGCGGGTAGATGTTGACCCCGCCCGAGATGATCATGTAGGCCTTGCGATCGGTCAGGTACAGATAGCCTTCGGCATCGACGTGGCCCACATCGCCCAAGGTGGTCCAGCCGCGGGCGTTGGTCGATTCAGCGGTCTTGGCCGGGTCGTTGTGGTACGCAAAGGGCTTGCCCTCGGCAAAGTACACGGTGCCTGTCTCGCCCGTGGGTACCGGCTCGCCCAACTCGTCGCAGATGCGCAACTGGCCAATCACGGCGCGGCCCACCGTGCCGGGGTGGGTCAGCCAGTCGGCCGAGCCGACCAGGGTCATGCCATTGCCTTCGGTGCCGGCGTAGTACTCCCACAGCACCGGACCCCACCAGGCAATCATCTGCTGCTTGACGGGAATGGGGCACGGCGCCGCCGCATGGATGGCCACGCGCAGCGAAGACACATCAAAGGCCTGGCGCTGCGCCTCGCTGAGCTTGAGCAGGCGCACGAACATGGTGGGCACCACCTGGGTGTGCGTGATTCGGTGCTGCTGCACCAGCGCCAGGTAGCGCTCGGGGTCGAAGTGCTCCATCACCACCACGGTGCCGCCCAGGCGCATCACGCTCATGCAAAAACGCATCGGCGCCGCGTGGTACAGCGGTGCGGGCGACAGGTAGACGGTGTCGCCCGCCATGCCGAACACGCGCTGGCAGATGCCGGTGAGGGCCGGCACGGCCTCGACCTCGGGCGAATCGGGCGGCACGAACACGCCCTTGGGGTAGCCGGTGGTGCCGGAGGAGTACAGCATGTCGCCGCCCGCAGTCTCGTCGGCGATCGGTGTGGTCGGCTGGGCCGCCAGCGCCGCCTCGTAGGACTCGAAGCCGGGCACGGTGCCGTCGATCATCAGCCGGGTGCCCACACCTGGGATGTGGGGCAGCAGCTCGGCGGCCTGGGCTGCCAGGGCCTGAGAGCTCACCAACAGACGGGCCTGGCAGTTGTCGAGGATGTAGGCCGCCTCGGCCACCTTGAGCCGGGTGCTCATTGCCGTGTAGATGATGCCGGCGCGCTGGGCGCCCCAGCACAGCTCGAAGAAGCCCAACTGGTTCTCCAGCAGCAGGGCAATGTGGTCACCCGCCTTCAGACCCCGGGCACGCAGCAGGTGGGCCACCTGGTTGGCGCGGGCGTCCAGTTCGGCATAACTCAGGCGCTGGCCGCTGTCGGCCATCACCAGGGCGGCTTTATCGGGCTGGGTGCGGGCATGGATTCGGGGATGCATCAAAGGACCTCCTGAAAGTTGAGTCGCGCGTCAGGCGTGCTGCCCAGGCGCTCGGTCACCGGCTTGAAATTCAGACGTTTGGCGCTGCCATCCAGGCATCTGGCGAAGCGCAAAGGCAAGTGGTCGAAAAGCAGATGCCAGCGGCGCAACAGCCCCGCACACTGCGGGCCATCTGCTGTTGAAACCCCTGATCTGCCATGCAACTCACACCCACCATCGCCATCCACCTGAGTGCGGCCCTGGGCGCCCTGGCCCTGGGCCCGGTCGCGCTGTGGGCCCGTCAAGGCCACACGCAACGCCCCTGGCTGCACCGCGCCGCGGGCTATGCCTGGGTCACGCTGATGCTGATCACGGCCAGCTCGGCCCTGTTCATCCGCGATTTCAGCCTGCCCAATCTGGCCGGCTACACCCCCATCCACCTGCTGGTGCCGGTGTGTTTCTCGGGCCTGTTCGGGGCCTTCTGGTTTCTGGCCCGGCGCAACATCAGCGGCCACCGGCGCTGCATGCAGTCGCTGTACTGGATGGCCTGCGTGGGCGCCGGTGTGTTCACGCTGTTGCCCCAGCGCTACCTGGGCCAGCGGGTGTGGGGCCAGTGGCTGGGCCTGCTGTGAGCGGTGGAGCCAGAGGATGGACATGGCGGGCTGAGTGGCTCAGAGCGTGCGCGAGATCAGCTCTTTCATGACCTCGCTGGTGCCGCCGTAGATGCGGTTGACGCGCGAGTCCACGTAGGCCCGGCAGATGGGGTACTCCATCATGTATCCGTAGCCGCCATACAGCTGCAGCAGCTCATCGAGGCAGCGGCCCAGTTCTTCGGTGCTGAACAGCTTGGCGATGGCGGCCTCCTGCAGGCTGAGCTTGCGCCGCAGGTGCTCGGCCAGGTACTGGTCGACCATCATGCGCACCGCCGTGGCGCGGGCCTTGATCTCGGCCAGCTTGAAGCGCGTGTTCTGGAAGTCGAACAGGGGCTTGCCAAACACCATGCGCTCCTTGGTGTAGCGGATGGTCTCGGCCAGCATGGCCTCCAGCTTGGCGGCGGCGCCGATGGCGATGATCAGGCGCTCCTGGGCCAGCTCGGTCATCAGGTAGCTGAAGCCCTTGCCCTCTTCGCCCAGCAGGTTGCTCACCGGCACCCGCACGTCGTCAAAGAACAGCTCGGCGGTGTCGGCCGCCTTCAGGCCCATCTTGTCGAGCTTGCGGCCCTTGCGAAAGCCGGGCCGGTCGGCCTCGACCAGGATCAGCGAGGTGCCCTTGGCGCCCAGCTCGGGCTGGGTCTTGGCGACCAGCACCACCAGGTCGCAGTTGAGGCCATTGCTGATGAAGGTCTTGGCCCCGCTGATCACATACTCGTCGCCCTCGCGGCGGGCCGTGGTGCGGATGGCCTTGAGGTCGCTGCCGGCGCCGGGCTCGCTCATGGCGATGGCCAGGATGGTCTCGCCGCTGGCGCAGCGTGGCAGCCACTGCTGCTTCTGGGCCTCGGTGCCCAGGCGCTCGATGTAGGGCGCGATGATGTCGGAGTGCAGGTGAAAGCCGGGGCCGCTGGCACCCGCACGGGCCACTTCCTCGACCAGCACGGCGCAGTGGCCGAAATCACCACCGGCGCCACCGTAGTCGGGGCTGATCGCGGTGCACAGCAGGCCTTCGCGGCCGGCCTTGAGCCAGGTCTCGCGGTCGACCCGGCCGGCCTCGTCCCACTCGGCCTGGCGCGGCAGGCATTCGCGGGCCACGAAGCGGCGCACCGTCTCGCGGTAGGCCTCGTGGTCGTCACGGAACAGGGTGCGCGGAAAACTCAAGACGCTTTGCTCATCCATGGTGGGCTCCTCAGGGCCGGCCGCCGCCGCACACCAGCACCTGGCCGCTGACGTAGTTCGACTCGGGAATGCAGAACAGGTACACCGCACCGGCGGCCTCTTCGGGGGTGCCGCCGCGGCCCAGGGGGATCAGGGCCTCGGCGTTCTTGAGGATCTGCGGGTTCACGCCCACCTTGATCTGCTGGCCGGCGATGTCGATGCTGGCGCCGGCGGTGGCATCGGCCTCGGTCAGGCGGGTCTTGATCAGGCCAAAGGCCACGCTGTTGACGTTGACCTTGTAGCGCCCCCACTCCTTGGCCATGGCCTTGGTCAGGCCATTGATGCCCGCCTTGGCGGCCGCGTAATTGGCCTGGCCGGCGTTGCCGTACACGCCCGAGGTCGAGGAGATGTTGACCACCTTGCGGAACACGTCCCGCCCCTCTTCGCTTTCACGCCGGTTCGCTTCACGGATGAAGCCCGAGGCGGCGCGCAGGATGCGGAAGGGGGCCGTCAAGTGCACGGCCAACATGGCGTCCCACTGCTCGTCGCTCATCTTCTGAACCACGCTGTCCCAGGTGTAGCCGGCGTTGTTGACGATGATGTCCAGCCCGCCATAGGTGTCGACCGCCGCCGCGACAAAGCGCTCGGCAAAGCCGGCCTCGGTGACGCTGCCCACGCAGGCCAGGGCCCGCCCACCTGCAGCCTCGATCTCGGCCACGGTCTGGCGGGCCGGGGCCTCGTCCAGATCGTTGATGACCACGGTGGCGCCTTCACGGGCCAGCTTGAGGGCGATCTCGCGTCCGATGCCGCGGCCCGAGCCGGAGACCAGGGCCACCTTGCCCGCCAGTTTGTTCAGTGCATTGCTCATGAGGGGGTCTTTCAAGGGTTCAGATGTCAGGGCAAGGCGATCACGGCCTCACCGGCCAGCTTGATCACGCCCTCGGGGTTGGTGGTGCTGAGGGCCAGGCGCACGCAGCGCTCACCCCGGCGTTCGAACTTCTCGGTGATGTGGCCCGCGCAGCGGATGCGCTCGCCCACCTGGGTCATGGCGGCAAAGCGCACGCTGTACTCGCGCAAGGCGCTCTGCGGCACCCAGTTCGTGAGCACGCGGGCCAGCCAGGCCATGGACAACATGCCGTGGGCGATCACATCCGGCATGCCGGCGGCCTTGGCAAAGTCGATGTCGACATGGATCGGGTTGTGGTCACCCGAGGCGCCGCAGTACAAGGCCAGCGTGTGGCGCGTCAGGGGCGGGGTTTCGAATTCAGGCAGGGCATCGCCCACGTTCACCTCGTCATAGCGTGCAAGCAGACTCATCTCAGGCTCCTACCGGGTTGCGGATCACGGTCACGGCGCGCAGCTCCGCCACCAGCTCGTCGCGTTGGTTGCTCACGCGGGTGCCGCGCACCACGAACTCCAGCGCCCCGCCTTTCTTGTCGTAGATGTCTTCGATGCGCTGCTCAAAGGTCAGCGTGTCGCCCGCATAGGCCATGCGGTGGTAGTGGAAGCCCTGCTCACCGTGCAGCAGGGTGCGGTAGTCCATGCCCAGCAGGTCACGGATGGCGGCCGGGTCGGGCGACTCCATTTCGAGGCAGAACAGAAAGGTGGGCGGCACCGGCAGGCCAGGGTGGCCAGCGGCATGCGCCGCGGCCTCGTCGCTGTAGATCGGATCGGTCTGGCCGGTGGCCTTGGCAAAGAAGCGCAGTCGGCCGGCCTCGACCAGGGCGCTGAAGCGGGGCATCACATGCCCGATGAATTGCTTGTCGATCATGGTGGGTGCCCCTTCAAACCGCCTGGTACAGGGTGACCACGCAGGCCCCGCCCAGGCCCAGGTTGTGCTGCAGCGCCAGGCGGGCGCCTTCGACCTGGCGCTGCTCGGCCTGGCCACGCAGCTGCCACACCAGCTCGGTGCATTGCGCCAGACCGGTGGCCCCCAGCGGATGGCCCTTGGACAGCAGCCCCCCCGAGGGGTTGGTGACAATGCGCCCGCCATAGGTGTTGTCGCCGTCCAGGATGAACTTCTCGGCCGTGCCTTCGGGGGTCAGGCCCAGGGCCTCGTAGGTGATCAGCTCGTTGGCCGTGAAGCAGTCGTGCAGCTCCACCACGTCCAGGTCTTCCGGGCCGATGCCCGCCGCTTCGTACACCTGACGGGCCGCCGCCGCACTCATGTCGTAGCCCACGACCTTGCGCATGTCGTCGCTGTCAAAGGTGCTGCCGGTGTCGGTGGTCATGGCCTGGGCGGCGATCACCACACGCTGGTCCAGCCCGTGCCGCTTGGCAAAATCGGCCGAGCACACCACGGCCGCCGCGGCCCCGCAGGTGGGCGGGCAGCACTGAAAACGCGTGAGCGGATCGAACACCGTGGCCGAGGCCATCACCTCGTCCAAGGTCAAAGGTTGGCGAAACAGGGCCAGCGGGTTGCGTGCCGCATGCTGGCGGGCTTTGACCGAGATGCGACCAAAGGTGTCAGCCCGGGCACCGTACTGGCGCATGTAGTCGCGCCCGGCACCGCCAAAGAACTGGGCGGCGCGCGGGGTTTGGGGTTCGTAGCCCTGGTGCGCATCCATGGCCTCGGCAAAGCGGGCCATCGGCGATGGGCGATCGTCCCAGGCGCCCTTGAGCGCGCCGGGCTGCATCTGCTCGAAACCCAGGGCAATGGCGCATTCGACCATGCCGCTGGCCACCGCCTGGCGCGCCAGGAACAGCGCGCTGGAACCCGTGGAGCAGTTGTTGTTCAGGTTGAACACCGGGATGCCGCTCAGGCCCACGCCATAAAGGGCCGCCTGCCCGGCCGTCGAGTCGCCGTACACATAGCCCACATAGGCCTGCTGCACCTTGGCGTAATCAACACCGGCATCGTCCAGGGCCAGGCGCGCAGCGCGCGCGCCCATCACCGTGTAGGGCTCGCTGGCACCGGGTTTGGTGAAGGGGATCATGCCCACGCCCACCACATGGACGGCACGTTGCGAAGCTTGAACAGCACTCATGAAGGTCTCCTATGGGCCCGCCACGGGCCCTGGGTTCGGGGAAACAGAAAAGAAGCGGGCGCGCGCGGCTACTCGATGACGATGCGGGCGTCGCGCACGATGCGCTCCCACTTGGGCAGGTCGTTGTTCAACACGGCCTGCAGCTGTTCGGGCGTGCCGCCCACCGGGGTCAGGCCCATGGCCTTGAGGCGGCCATTGAGTTCGGCGCCAGCCACGATGCGCTGCACCTCGGCCGACAGCTTGTCGACGATGGGGCGCGGCGTGCCGCCCGGCAGAAAGACCCCAAACCAGCCGTTGGACTCGAAACCCTTGAGGCCCTGCTCACCCAGGGTGGCCACCTCGGGCAGGGCCGGGTGCCGCTGGGTGCCGGTGATGGCCAGCACGCGGATGCGGTCCGAGCGCAGGTGCGGGGTGATCGAGGTGACGTCGACAAAGGCCGAATCCAGCTGGCCGCCGAGCAGGTCGTTCACCTCGGGCCCGGCGCCCTTGTAGGGCACCGGAATCAGCTGGAGGCCGGCCGCCATCTTGAGCAGCTCGCCGTGCATGTGCGACGAGGTGCCATTGCCATAGGTGCCATAGTTGAGCTTGCCGGGCCGCGCCTTGGCCAGGGCGATGAATTCGGCCAGTGTCTTGGCCGGTGAACTGGCCGGCACGATGAACAGGTCGGACGAGGTCGCCAGTTGCGACACGGGGGCGAAATCGCGCAGCACGTCGTAGGGCACCTTGGCATAAAGTGCCGGCGACTGGATCATCGCCGTGATGCCGACCAGCACGGTGTAGCCGTCGGGTGCGGCCTTGGCCACGATGTCGTTGCCCAGCATCCCACTGGCCCCGGGCTTGTTGTCGACCAGTACCGGCTGGCCCCAGCTTTGCGCCAGCTGGGTGGCCAGGATGCGGGCCAGGATGTCGGTCCCCCCGCCTGCCGGATAGGGCACCACCAGACGGATTGGCTTGGCCGGGTAGGCTTGGGCCAAGGCCCCGGAACCGCCTGCGGCCAGGCCCAGGCCAAGGACTGCCGCAACGGCAGATCGACGAGAAATACGCATGACTTGTCTCCTGGATTTGACGATCCGACCCGCCTCTTCGAGCAGATTCAGGCCTTCAGTTTGCGCATTTCAGGAGGACAGGCCAATCGCCGATTGAGCCAATTTGATTGGCAGAAAAGATCAGTGCAGGCTGACGTTGGCCGCTCGGGCCACCTGCGCCCAATGTGCGGAATCGCTGCGCAGCGTGGCCGCCAGTTCGGCCGGGGTACTGCCCACCGATTGAATACCCAGGGTGCTCAGGCGTGCAGCGAGATTGGGGGCCAGGATCACACGTCTCAGATCGGCCGCCCAGGCCTCGGCTCGCTCGGCGGCGCTCGCCTTGGGCAAGAACACAGCGTACCAACCGCTCGCATCGAAGCCCGGGTAACCGCATTCGGCCAGCGTGGGCACTTGAGGCAAGGCCGGGTCGCGCTCGCGCCCGGTGATGGCCAGGGCCTGCAGACGCCCGCTCGTGACGTGGGGCAGGCAGGTGGTCACATCGATGAAGCCCCCCACCACCACGCCCCCCAGCAGGTCTTGCAACAAGGGGGCCCCCCCCTTGTAGGCCACAGCCACCAGATCGAGGTGGGTCGCCAACTTGAACTGCTCGGCCAGCAGGTGCGAGGTGGTGCCAGCGCCGAAATTGCCATAGCTGTCACGGCCGCGCCGGCCCTGCGCCCAATTCACGAAGCCCGCCAGGGTGGGCACGACGTCGGGTCGAGGCAGAGTCACCCACACCAGGGGGGTACGCCCCACCAGAGACACCGGGGTCAGATCACGCTCAATGTCGAAGGGCAGTTTGGGGTAAAGCGCTGGCAGGATGCTCAGAGAGGCGATGGCCATCACGGCGGTATGCCCATCTGGCAATGCCTTGCTGGCCGCATCAAGCCCCAGAATGCCGCTGGCACCGGGGCGGTTGTCCACCATCACGGGACTTTGCCAAAGCGCTGACAATTGCGGGCCCAGGCTTCGGGCCAGGTTATCTGCGCCTCCACCGGGCGCAAACGGCACGATCAGGCGCACGGGCTTGCCCGGGACGGCCAGGGGACTCCGCCTTGCGTCGGAACGGGCCGTGACGGTCTCAGCCGCGCGGGCCTGCAACCCGACTGGCGCAGCAGACAAGGCCAGCATGCGCAGCAGCGCGCGACGATGGGAAAAAGACATGGGGTGCTCTCCTGCGTGAAACGCAGCTGGTGTGGCACCGCCGGGCATCGGCGGTCGTCAATCAGCCACGCCGGGCCAGCTTAGAAAGCCACCGTGCAGCGGTACTGCCCGAGTGTCAAAGACAGCCGAAGCTGGGGTCCTGAATCGACCGAAGGCCTGACAAGCGTGCCAAGGCCCACCCAGGCGCCGCCCATGAGCACCGCAACCTGATGCCAGGAGCCCCCGTCAGCGCAGCCTGGGCGTCTGGTGGGCGTCGCGTGCCAGCGCCGGTGCGGACGCCCGGCCCGCCCCTGCGTAGGGTCGGGCCCCGCCGTCGTCCAGCACGAAACCAGCCACCGCATCGGCCAGCTCAACCGCCTGCTGCTGCAAGGACTGCGCGGCGGCGGTGGCCTGCTCGACCAGGGCTGCGTTCTGCTGGGTCGCCTGATCCATCAGGGTGATGGCGCTGCCGATCTCGGCGATGCCGGTGCTCTGCTCCTGGCTGGCCAGGGTGATCTCGCCCACGATGGAGGTCACGCGCTGCACGCTCTTGACCACATCGTCCATGGTGGCCCCAGCCTGCTGAACCAGCCGGCTGCCCTTGTCGACCTGCGACACGGATTCACCGATCAATTCCTTGATCTCCTTGGCAGCGGTGGCACTGCGCTGGGCCAGGGTGCGGACCTCGGACGCCACGACCGCAAAGCCGCGCCCCTGTTCGCCCGCCCGGGCGGCTTCAACCGCCGCGTTCAACGCCAGGATGTTGGTCTGGAACGCGATGCCATCGATCACGCCAATGATGTCGGAAATCTTGCGGGCCGAATGCTCGATGCCCTGCATCGTGTTCACGACCTCACCCACCACCGAGCTGGCCCGAGAAGCCACCTCGGACGCGCCGCTGGCAAGCACATTGGCCTGTTGGGCGTTCTCGGCGTTCTGCTGCACGGTGGCGGTGAGCTGCTCCATGGCTGCCGCGGTCTCCTCCAGGGAACCCGCCTGCTGTTCGGTGCGCGCCGACAGGTCATGGTTGCCACTGGCGATCTCACGGGTGGCCACCCGCACGGATTCCGATGAATCGCGGATGCGCAACAACACATGGGCAATCTTGTCGACGAATTGATTGAAGGACCGGCCGATGTTGGCCAGTTCATCGTCACCCTCGGCCGCCAGGCGCCGGGTCAGATCGCCCTCGCCCGACGCGATGTCCCGCAAGGCCCCCTCGACCAGGCCCAGCCGGCGCAACAGGCGCTGGACCGCGCCGGTCAACAAGGCGATCGACACCAGCACACACAACAAGGCCATGCCGGCGGCCACCATGATCAGGTTACGCACCGGGCGGGTGGCGTCAGCCTGGTCGATGGCGATGGCGAGCAACCAGGGGGTGTCCTTGACCTTGGCGGCGTAAAGCATCTGGCTGGCGCCATTGATCTCCACCACGCTGTGGCCCCCCTGATCACTCAGGGCCGAGAGCATCGGCAGCTCCAGACCCGCAGCGATGGCCGACGCCGGCTTGAGGATGGTGTCGGGTTTGGAGTACGCCAGCACCTTGCCCTCGCCATCGAGCAAGAATGCAAAGCTGTTGGGGATGGGGTGGATCTCCATGATCTTGCGGGCCACGGTGTCCAGGTGCATGTCGGTCCCCACCACGGCAAGCGGTTTGCCCTTGGGGCCCACCGGTTCGACAAAACTGATCGTGAGTTTGCCGGTGCTCACATCGACATAGGCCGGTGTCAAGGCCGGCCCACCCACCTGCACCGCCTGCTTGTACCAGGGCCGTGCCGTGCCATCGTAGGTGTCGGGCATCGGGTGGGCGAACACATTTCGCTTGTCGTCGTAAACGAAGTAGGTGTCATCAAAAGCACCCGCCTGTTTGGCAGCCAACAGAAACGGCACAGGCTCGGCCTGCCCAACCGCGGTTTTGAGAGAGCCGGTGATGCGCTGCTTTTCTCTCACCCATTCGGTCAACTCGTTGGCATGGGTCTGGGTCAGTTGATGCAGGCGATCGTCCAGACTGGCCCCTGTGTCACGCTGAACCACCATCAGGGTCGCCAGCGTCAAGACCAACAAGGAGACCACGGTGATCGCCACGCAGATGGCAATCAAACGGGCACGAAGGGTTTTGAGCATGGCATCACCTCTAATTTGTGAGTTTTCGTGACATACGTACGGCTGCTGATGACAATAACGTACATCGCCTGCCGACTCAATCGGGATTCGTGGCCCATCGCTCTGGAGGCTGTTCACGACGCCGAAGCTCGCGAGATCACCCGGTCACTTAGGTGACTAAACACAACAAGTAGCCTTCGATTACCGAAAATATTGCGTTCTAAGCAAGAAATTTCGGCGGGTGGCAGAATGCAACGCACACCCGGCGCCGGTGACGGACCGCCGGGTCAAAACACCTCCCAACCTTTCTCTGAGTCAACACCATGAACCTGAACGATTTGCTCAAGTGGCGCTATGCCACCAAGAAGATGAACCCGCAAAAGGCCGTCCCCCAGGACAAGGTCGACAGCATCATCGAAGCCGTGCGCCTGACCGCCACCTCCAGTGGCCTGCAGCCCTACGAGCTGATCGTGGTGACCAACCCCGAAGTGCGCGAGAAGATCAAGGCCATTGCCTGGAACCAGGGCCAGGTCACCGACGGCTCGCACCTGATCGTGTTTGCGGCCTGGGACAACTACACGGCTGAGCGCATCAACCACATGTTCGACCTGACCAATGACGAACGTGGCTTCAAGAACGAAGGCTGGGAAGCCTACCGTGCCAAGCTGCTGGCCATGTACCCCGGCCGTGACGCCGAAACCAACTACCAGCACGCCGCCCGCCAGGCCTACATCGGCCTGGGCACCGCGCTGATCGCCGCCGCCGCCGAAGGTGTGGACGCCACCCCCATGGAAGGCTTCGACCCCGCCGCGCTCGACGAGATCCTGGGCCTGCGCGCCAAGGGCCTGCGCAGCGTGATCATCCTGCCCCTGGGCTACCGCGAAGAAGACAAGGACTGGCTGGTCAACCTGAAGAAGGTGCGCCGCCCGAACCCCCAGTTCGTGAGCGAAGTGAAGTAAGCACCGCGTCCCGCCTGTGAGCCAACGGCCCGTGCCCGCCCCTGTGGTGGTCACGGGCCGTTGGCTTTGGGGCTCGGCTTCTAATCAAAAAATTGGCTTTCACTCCAAAAGTAATCAGAATCTCAAAGATTTAATCGATTTTTGGGTGAACGCCCGATTTTTATATGCCAGACGTGATGGGCTACGGTTGGTTGGCAGAGCGGTATGGCGTGAAAACGGTCCAGCCCCTGCGCACGGTCAGCGTGATTGCCAAGTCGCGGTCGACCGTGCGCGAAGGCGGCTTCGTTCACGAACAATACCCCGCCAGCGCCCGCCCGGCCGAGACCCTGGCTGGACACCTCACCTTTGCTTTCAAACATGAGGGCTTGCATCTGGAGTTTCTGGCACGTCTGTTCCAGCGCCTGCCAGCGACCGATCTCGAAGCCTGGATTGCCCTCGAACCGACGGGGCAGTATGCGCGCCGTGCCGGCTTCTTCTACGAGCTCCTGACCGGCCGGACACTTGATTTTTCAGGCGTGACCGTGGGCAACTATGTCACCGCGATGGACGAATCGCAGTACCTGACCTCCACATCAGCGACCAACAACATGCGGTGGCGCGTGCGTGACAACTTGCCCGGCACACGTCACTTCTGCCCTCTGGTACGGCGCACAGCCGCCGTTCAGCAAGCAGAAAGCTACCCCTGCGCCAAGCGCCTGGACGAACTGGAGATGGCGTTTGGCGCTGACCTTCTGCAACGCAGTGCCGTCTGGCTCACCATCAAGGAAAGCCGGGCCAGTTTTGCGATCGAACACGAAGAACAGCATGTCGATCGCGTGCGACGCTTTGCTGCCGCCATGGAGCGCTGGTGCGGCCAGTATGAGGACCCTCTGTCAGAGACCTCCCTGACTGCGCTGCAGTCCGAAATCCTCGGGCCGCGTGCAACACGCTACGGTTTACGACGATCGCCGGTGTTTGTGGGCGAGGTTGATGGCTTTCACGAGCTTGTTCACTACATCGCCCCCCACTGGGAGGCCGCCCCCCAACTGCTGTGCGGCTTGCGCGACTGCGCTACCCGCACCCTCGGCGCGGGCGCGCTGGTGCGGGCGGCGGTGCTGTCTTTCGGCTTCGTCTACATCCATCCCATGTCGGATGGCAATGGCCGCATATCGCGCTTTCTGATCAATGACGTGTTGCGACGCGATGGCGCCATACCCGCCCCCTTCATTCTTCCGGTTTCCGCCACGATCAACAGCTCAGTGATCAAACGCCGGGGTTACGACCAGGTCCTTGAGGTGTTCTCGCGCCCCTTCATGCGCCGCTATGGCGAAGCCTGGCAGTTGGGTCGCGAACAGCAGGCCGAAGACGGCGTCCGCTACAACCTGGAATTCGAGGCCTATGAGGATGCCCTGAGCGCCTGGCGCTACCCCGACCTCACCGACCACGTCGAATACCTGGCAGACATCGTGCGCACCACCCTGGAGGTGGAAATGCACAAGGAGGCCGGCCATCTGCGTCAGCTCAGGCTGGCCCGGGACCAAGTGAAACAGGTGATCGAAGGCCCTGACGCCGACATCGACCGGATCATCCGCTCGGTGCGTGACAACGCTGGCAAGGTCTCTCATAAACTCGCCAAGGAATTCCCCGCTCTGGCCGATGAGAACACCGCCGATGCACTGATTGCAGCACTCCTGCCCGTGCTGCGCAGCACGCCCCCGTGAAGCCCCCCTGGAGCAAGACAGGACAGGCCTTGACAATGAAATACGCCCTGAAGGATTCCGCCCATGCCCGAATTTGCCGCGCCTTTGACCATACCGACCAACCCCACGACCCCGTCACCCCCGCCACCCCCGTGGCCCGACGCCCACGCCAGCGACCCGCGCACCCTGGGCTGGATGCAGGGCTCACCACCGCCGGCCGACAAGATGGTCCGTTTTGACGACGGCAGCTTTCTGCGCTTTCCGGAACTGCGCTGGAGCCTGAACCACCTGCGCGAGTTGGTGCCCACCGTGGCCATCGATCGGACGCCAGGGGCCCCCAGCGCGCTGCCGCTGGCGCTGCGCGACGACCTGCATGACTTGCGCTTCAGCTCGATGCACGGCGAATCGATGAGTTGGCGCGACGCCCTGCTGCGGACCTACTACGACGGCATCCTGGTGCTGCACCAGGGCCGCGTGGTGCAGGAGGATTACTTTGGCGAGGGCGCGCCAGAGCGCGGCCACGCGCTGTTCTCGGTCACCAAATCCTTTGTCGGCACGCTGGCCGCCCTGGCCGTCCACCACGGCCGGCTCGACCCCCAACAACCCGTGGCCGAACTGCTGCCCGAACTGCGCGCCAGTGCCTACGGCAGCGCCAGCGTGCGCCAGGTCATGGACATGCTGACCGGGCTGGACTATTCCGAAGACTATGCCGACCCGAAGGCCGGCATCTGGGACTTCTCGCGCGCCGGCGGCCTGCTGCCGCGGCCCGAAGGCTATGCCGGCCCGCGCAGCTATGGCGAGTTCCTGGCCACCCTGCGCCAGCAGGGCGAGCACGGCACGGCCTTTGCCTACAAGACCGTCAACACCCAGGTGCTGGGCTGGCTGCTGGAGCGCCTGCAGGGCCAACGCCTGGCCGAGCAGATCTCGCAACAGCTGTGGCAGCCGCTGGGCACGGCGCACGATGCGGCCATCTCGCTGGACGCCACCGGTGCGGCCTTTGGCGGCGGAGGCATGTGCGCCACCGTGCGCGACCTGGCCCGGTTTGGCGAGATGATGCGCCTGCGGGGTCGCTTCAACGGCCACCAGGTGCTGCCCGAGGCGGTGGTGGCCGACATCGAGGCCGGCGGCCAGCGCAGCCACTTTGCCCAGGCCGAGGGCTATCGCGCCACGCTGCCGGGCTGGTCTTACCGCAGCATGTGGTGGGTCAGCCACAACGCCCATGGCGCCTACATGGCGCGCGGCGTGCACGGTCAATGCATCTACATCGACCCGAGGGCCGAGATGGTGATCGTGCGCACCGGCTCGCACCCGGTGGCCAGCGGCGTGGGCAACGACCCGATCACCCTGCCCGCCTTTGCAGCGGTGGCCGAGGCCTTGATGCGCACCTGAACCGCGCCCTGAACCGACACCGGCCCCAAGACGTGGCGGTGCCCACGCCACACCATCAGGCAGCTGCCCCGGGCCCGGCCTCGCCCGCCAGGGCAAGCGACATGCGCCGTGCCGCACCGCACAACTGGGCCACCAACTGCGCCTGGCCGGCCTGCAGGCGCTCGGCAGGTCCGGTGATGCTGAGGGCGGCCAGAACCTGGCCGCTCTTGCCCCGAACCGGGGCAGCCAAGGCCCCGAAGCCAGGGGTTATTTCACCCATCGAAACACTATAGCCCTCGGCATGGATGCGACTGATCTCCTGGGTCAGCCGGCTGCGGTGGGTCAGGGTCTGGGGGGTGTAGCGCGGCAGCTCGCTTGAAAACAAGGCCTGCCGCACCTCGTCCGGCGCATAGGCCAGCAGCAGCTTGCACGAGGCACCGGCATGCAGCCGGCGCCGACTGCCGGCCTGGCTTCGAATGGGCTGATCACAGGCCCGCTGCCAGCGGTCGATGCACACCGAGTCCAGCCCGTCACGCACGCGCAGCTGCACGTTCTCGCCACACTCACCGCCCAGCGCCAACAGGTGGGGCCGGGTCAGCCCCACCAGGTCGATCTGCTCCTGGGCGGCCACGCCCAGGTACAGGGCCTGCACATCCAGGTGGTAGGTGGGGCTTTTGCCCAGGCGGGTGACCAGGCGCCGTTGCTCCAGGGTGAACAGCAGACGAAAGGTGCGAGCCTTGGTGTTGCCCGAGCGCTGGGCAAGTTCGCTCACGCCCAGCCCCGGGTTCTGGGCCACCAGCAGCAGCAAGGCCACCGCTTCGTCAACAGCAGAGACGGTGTAGTCAGTTGTCATGGCGCCTGCCTGCCTTCGTTCATATGTTTCACTGATTGAAAAACTATCCGGCAATCTATCACCAAACGGGATTTATCTCTGTATTAATGGCCATCTAAAACATAGGATATCCATCGCCGGCACATCATTTCAACCAACGAAACAAATACCCCATGAAGAACCCTTCTTCCCATCTGCTGACCCTGGCTGGCGCCGCTGCGTGGCTGGTGCTGGGCTCAGCGGCCTGTGCCGCCGACGACACCCCGGAGACCGACAGCCCCCGCCCCCGCAGCAGCCTGAGCCTGTACGGGCGCATGGACCTGAGTGTGGAGACCGTGCAGGCCGGCGCCAAGTCGAATGTGGGCTACGGCACGGCCGGCGCCCACCGCACCCAGATGTCTGACAACACCTCACGATTGGGCTTTCGGGGGGTGGAGGACCTGGGCGCGGGCCAGCAAGCGGTGTTTGGCATCGAATTCGGCATCAACGCGCCCAACGGAAGCCTGGTGTCGCCACCGATGCGCAACGCCTACGTGGGTCTGCGCGGGCCCTGGGGCACATTGAACATGGGTCGGCTCGACTCGGACACCCCCACCGGCTCGCCGCTGTACTCGCAGGCGGCGCGCAACCTGCGCTGGATCGTGCACGACGCCGGGGTGGTGGCCATCGGCACGCGGATCCTGAACGGCAACAACCGGGTGTCCAACGCGATCACCTACAAGACGCCCGATGCCAGCGGCTTCCATGCGGTGGCGCGGGTCAACCTGGCAGGGCCCGATGCCACCAACCCCACGACCAACCCGGCTCTGAAATCGCCTGATGATTTCAAGCAATACCAGGTTGCGCTCAACTACAAGAATGGCCCCTGGGGACTGGGCACGGGCTACGGCTGGGATGAGAAAAAGGGGGGCTTCCTGGCCAACGATTTCAAGAACAAGACCCAGGCCGTGGCCAGCTACGAAGCCCCGAGCTTCAAGACCTATGCGCTGTTGAGCCAAGAGCAGTTCAATGCCGCGCCGGGCGCCCGCTCGGCCGTCAAGGTGTGGCTGATCGGGGCCACCGTGCCCTTTGGGGTGCATCGGGTCACGGCCAACCTCATGCAGCGCGACGTACAGACCGACCCGGCCGGCAAACTCAGGAAGTTCCAGGCCGACTACAGCCACAGCCTGAGTGCGCGCAGCACCCTGTATGTGTTTGTTGACCGCGACGTGAGCAACAGCCATCTGCCCAACAGCCAGGCCACCGGCATTGGCGTGGGCATGCTGCATCGTTTCTGAAGCCGGAGCTGAACTTGAACCTGCTGCCCCTGAAATCGGGCCCGTCGCCGGCCTGCGATCTGCTGCCAGCGCGGCCCGACGCGCCGCACCTGCCCTTGGTGATCGACTCTCCGCACAGCTGGCCCCACTGGCCCGCGGAGGTCCCGACCCTGGCCCCCTGGGCCGCCATCCGGACCTCCTGGGACGCCCACGTGGACGCTCTCTGGGCCCAGGCGGTGAATGGGCGGGCGCCCGTGCTGTCAGCTCGCTTTCACCGCTCGCTGATCGATGCCAATCGAGCCCGCGACGACATCGACCCCGCGATGCTGGACGCCCCCTGGCCCGGCCCGCTGGCACCCAGCGACAAGTCCGAGCGCGGGTTTGGCCTGATCCGCCGCCTGGCCCTGCCCGGGGTGCCGATGTACCACCAGGCCCTGGCCGTGAGCGAGGTCGAACGACGGATCAGCACCTGCTACGACCCCTACCATGCCACCCTGGCGGCGCTGATCGACGACACGCGCCAGCGCTTTGGCCATTGCCTGCATCTGGATTGCCACTCCATGAAATCGGTGGGCAACGCGATGAACCACGACGCCGGGCGGGCCCGGCCCGATGTGGTGGTGAGCGACCTGCACGGCCACAGCGCCGCGCCCGCAGTGACCCAGGCCGTGGCGGCAGGCCTGCGTGCCCAAGGCCTGTGCGTGTCCATCAACGACCCCTACGAAGGGGCCGAACTGATCCGCCGCCATGGCCAGCCCGCCCGGCACTGCCACAGCCTGCAGATCGAACTCAACCGGTCCCTCTACATGGACGAGACCCTGTGCACCCTCACGCCGGGCCATGGCCTGCTGGTGCAGGCCTTGCGCCACATGCTGGACAGCCTGTCCGGTGAACTGAATGACCTGCTGCAAACCCCGCTGAAGCCCACAAGCGCTCCCACGGAGACCCCATGAAAAAAGCCATCCGCCCCCTTCTGAACCGCCTGCACGCCCTGGCCTGTGGCCTGGCCCTGAGCCTGGTCGGCACCGGTGCCCTGGCCGCCTACCCCGACAAGCCGGTGCACATCGTGCTGCCCTTTCCGGCCGGGGCGGCGGCCGACACGGCCATGCGCGTGATCGCCACCCGGCTGGCCGAGCAATGGAAGCAGCCCGTCATCATCGACAACAAGCCCGGCGCACCGGGCTTTCAGTCGGTGGCTTCGGCCCCGGCCGATGGCTACACCCTGATCCTGGGAGCGGGCTCGCACATCGTGACCGAGCCCATGATCAAGACCCGCCTGGCCTACCAACCCGAGCGCGACCTCACCCCGGTGGGCATGGTGCTGACCAACACCCCGGTGTTCACCGCCACACCCTCGCTGGGGGTGAAGTCATTGGGTGATCTGCTGAGCCTTCTGAAGCGCAAGCCCGACGAGCTCAACTACAGCTCGGGCGGCGTGGGCAGCCCCAACCACCTCGCCATGGAGGCTTTTCAGCAGGCCACCGGGACGCGGCTGGTCAACATTCCCTACAAGGGCGGCGCGCCCTCGGTCAACGACCTGGTCGCGGGTCATGTGCAGGTGGGCATCAACGCCATTCCCAGCGTGATCCAGTACATCCAGGTGGGCAAGTTGCAGCCGCTGGCCGTGGCCACACCGCGGCGCCATGCCAGCCTGCCGCAGGTGCCCACCTTCACCGAGCTGGGCGTGAACGGGCTCGACTACGAGATCTGGTACGGGCTGTTCGCGCCCGCCAAGACCCCCAAGGCGCTGGTCCAACAGATCAACCAGGCCTTGCAGGCCAGCCTGAGCGACCCCGGGGTGGCGCGTCAGCTGAAATCCCAGGGGGCTGAGCCCAGCCCGGGCAGCGCCGAGTCGCTGGCGGCCTACATCCGGCGCGATGCCGAGAAATGGCGCGAGGTGATCCGTCGCAGCGGCATCCGCCCCGAGTGAAGCCTGGGGCCCGACTCAGCGCTGCCGGCTGAGCCCTCAGTGCGGCAGGGCCGTCATGGCGGTGCCCAGGGCCACTGCCGGGGGAGGCGGTCGCAACAGGGTCTGCCGGTAGACGCCCGGAGCCAGACCGGTCCAGCCCTTGAAGGCGCGGTGAAAGGTACTGGCCTCCGAAAAGCCAAGGCGGTTGGCAATGTCCAGCAGGGTCAGCTCGGGCTGGCCCAGGTACTCGATGGCCGCATCGCGGCGCAGGTCGTCCTTGATGGCCTGGTAGCCCAACCCCTCGTCGCGCAGCCGCCGGCGCAGGGTCTGCGGGGTCATGGCCAGGTAATCGGAGACAAACTCGAGCGAGGGCATCTCGCCCGCCAGATGGCGCCGCAGCAGGCGGCGGATGCGCTCGCTCAGGCTGGTCTGGTCGCGGTAGCGGATCAGCAGGCTGGCGGGCGCCTGGTGCAAGAACTCCTGCAGGCTTTGCGGTGTCTGCACCACCGGCAGGTCCAGCCAGCGGGCTTCGAAGCAAAAACCCACCCAGGGGTGGTCGTACACCACCGGGGCTTGAAACAATCGCCCGGCATCGCTGCTGTAACCCTGGTCGATGGGCCGGTACATGACCTCCAGCACCGGGATGCGGCGCGCCACCAGCCACGAGGCCAGCCCATAGGTGAAGAAGCAGAAGGTTCGATCAGCGTAACCGCGCTCGACCGCCCGTTCGCAGCGCCCCACCAGGCGCATCTGGGCCTGGCCCTCGTGCACCACCAGGCGGGGCACGAAGTCGGGCAGCACGCGGTGGTAGTAGGCCAAGCCGGCGCGCAAGGCCTCACCGAGCGTTCGGCACTGCACCAGCAGGCGGCACATCTGGGCAAAGTGTCCCAGCGGCACCGCCTGGCTGCACAGGCCCCACAGTTCATCGCGGGTGTGGCGGCTCAGCAGTTTGATCAGTGCCGCGTATTGGGCCTGGGTGACGCGCGACAGCGGTGAATCGAGCAGCGCCGGCACAATGCCGGCGCGGCGAAGCAGGGCCTGCACATCGACACCGCGGCCGCGCACCCCCTGCAGGATCTGGCTCACCTGCAGGATGGCAATGGTGTGTCGGGTCACCTCGGTCGATGGCATCAGTCGAGTTTAAGGCCCAGTTCCTGCACAAACACCTTCTCGCGGGCCGTCTGCTCGGCCGCGTAGCGGCTGTAATCCTCGGCACTCAGGTACAGCGGCACCTGGTCGTTCTGCTCCAGGGCGCGGTTGAAAGCCGGGTCGGCCATGGCCTTGCGAAAAGCGTCGTGCAGCACCTTGACCACCTTCGGGTCCATGCCCTTGGGCCCGGCCAGGCCAATCGGTGAATTGACCACCAGGTCAAAGCCCAACTCGCGCAAGGTCGGCACCTCGGGCCAACGCTTGAGGCGTGCCTCGCCCAGCGTGGCCAGCACCCGGGCCTTGCCCGACTCAGCCAGTGCGCCCCAGCCCGGGTCCGAGATGACCATCAGATGACCGCCCAACAGGGCCGCGGTCTCTTCGGCCATGCCTTTGTAGGGAATGAAATTGAACTGCACCCCGGCGGCCCGGGCCAGGCGCTCCATCGCGATGTGGCCGCTGCTGCCACGCCCTGTGCTGCCAAAGCTGATGGCGCCGGGCTGCTTGCGCGCATCGGCCAGCAGATCCTGCACGGTCTTCCAGGGCGCGTCCTGGCGCACCAGCAGGCCGTTGGTGTAGCCGGTCAGGCAGATCAGGTAGCTGAAATCGGCCACCGGGTCGTAGCTGACCTTCATGAGGTGGGGCAGGCGGAACAGCGTGGCCGCGATCAACGAAATGGTGTAGCCATCGGGTGCCGCGCTCTGGGCCATGGCAGCCGGCCCCAGGGTGCCGCCCACGCCGGGGCGGTTGACGATGACGATGGGCTGGCCCAGCTCGCGCTGGGCGGCCAAGGCCAGCGCCCGCAACTGCACGTCCGTGGCCCCGCCGGGCGGAAAGGGCAGGATCAGCGTGATGGGCTTGGTGGGAAAGGCCTCGGCCGCCTGCAGCGCCGGGGCCACGGCCAACGACATCAGCAGGGCCAGGCCCGCCCCCAGGCACGCCCATGGGCGCGCCAGCGCTTTCCAGAATCCTGTCTTCATGGTTTTGTCTCCTTGGTTTTGATCGTGAGCATCCGTGAGCAACCGTGAGCAGGCTCAGGCCACCGCCCGCTGGGCCCGCAGGGCCTGGATTTCGTCCGCGTTGTAGCCGGCCTGCGCCAGCACCGGGTCGGTGTGCTCGCCGGGCCGGGGAGCCGGCTGCCTCAGGGCAAATTCGAAGCCGCTCATGCGCACCGGGCAGGCCAGTTGGCGCTGCCCATCGGCTAGCTGCAGCACCATGTCGCGGGCCTGGAACTGCGGGTGCGCCAGCGCCTCCTCCAGTTTCAGGATGGGGGTCACGCAGCAATCCACGCCCGCCAGGTGGTCGGCCCACCAGGCCAGGGGCTGGGCGCCGATCACAGCCTGCAACTCGGCCCGCATCTGCGCGCAACCGGCCGGCGTGTCCGGCTGGTGGCGGGCCTGCCAGTCAGGCCGGCCGATGTGCTGGCAGAACCGGTCCCAGAACTTCTTTTCAAGGGCCGCCACGGCCAGGTAGCCGCCACAGCCCGCTGTGTACACCGCATAGCAGGGCAAGGCCCCGGTCAGCTTGCCCTGCCCCACCGGACTGGTGTGCCCCTGGGTGTTGACCGCCGCCAGCGGCAACACGGCATGGGCCAGCACCCCATCAGCAACGGCGATGTCGACATGACGCCCCAAGCCCGTGCGCTGGGCATCGAACAGGGCCGCCAGGATGCCCATCACCGCCGTCATGCTGCCCCCGAGCAGATCAGCCACCGGCACGTTGGACAAAGCAGGTGGCTGCCCCGCTTGCCCGATCTGGTCGGCCACGCCGCTCAGGCCGGCATAGTTGAGGTCATGGCCTGCTGCATCGCGCAGCGGGCCCGTCTGGCCATAGCCGGTCACACTGCAGTAGACCAGGCGCGGGTTGATGGCGGCCAGCACCGCGTAGCCAGCGCCCAGGCGCTCCATCACCCCCGGGCGAAAGCCCTCGACCAGCACATCGGCCTCGCGCACCAGGCGCAGCAACACGGCCAGGCCGGCGGGCTGTTTCAGGTCCAGGCACAGGCCCTGCTTGTTGCGATTGACGAGATCGCGCACGGCCCGCGCTGCATAGTCGCCCGCCCCGGTGTCTTCGATCTTGATCACCTCGGCACCCAGATCGGCCAGATGCTGGGTGCACAGAGGCCCAGGCAACAGGCGGGTCAGGTCGAGCACGCGCACGCCCGCCAAGGGGGCAGCCTGGGCCGGGCTGGCAGAGGTCACGGGAGGAGCATGGGTCGGAGTCATGGCGGCGGGTGGGTGAAGGACCGGGCCAGTCTAGGCAGCCCTGCCTGCCCCCCGCAATGGCCGGCAAGATCAAAGCCATTGGCCGGAATGTTCAGTGCGCCAACCAAGCTACAAAGCCGGGAAAACCAGCAGATTTGAACCCCGCCACCCGTGTAAAGGCTTCGTATACTGAGATGCGAACCGCCTGTCGCCCAAGGGCTTGACCGGGCGCCACACCCTTGATCTGCCAGAAAGCCACCCTTTGTCTGCACTCGACGCCCGGTCGATCATGATGCTGTCGGGCCTGCTGGCCCTGCTGATGTCGCTGGTGCTGATCTTCATGCGCCGCAGCTACCCACGCCACCTGCGACGAGGGCTGGGCCTGCTGGCCAGTGCCCCCCTGCTGTGGTGTGGCAGCACCGTGCTGTTCGGCCTGCGGGGTCACCTGCCGGAGTTGTTCACGGTGGTGCTGGCCAACGAGATGCTGATGGGCGGCGTGCTGGCCTACCACGTGGGCAATCAGTTTTTCTTCACCGGCGAGGCCCGCTGGAAAGGCTGGACCCTGACGGTGCTGGCCTGCCTGCCGCTGATGATCTGGTTCACCTGGGTGACCCCCTCGTACGACGTGCGCCTGGGCCTGTTCACCAGCGTGATGGGGGCCCTGTTCCTGACCCAGATGCGCTTCATGATGCGCCAGCCCGTCAGCTTCAGCCAGACCGTGGTGGTGCTGGTGCTGGGCCTGCAAAGCGCCATTCTGGGGGCTCGCCTGATCAGCGTCTTTCTGGGGCACGCGGGAGAAGGCCTGATGGAGCCCGGCCTGATGCAACTGGCCTACTTGTCGGGCAATGCGGTGTCCATCCTGATGCTGACCGTGGGTTCGGTGCTGTGTGCCACCGAGCGTCTGCGCATCGAGTTCGAACACCTGGCCAGCCACGACACCCTGACCCAGACATTGACCCGGCGCGCCGTGCTGCAACGCGCCGAAGAGGCGCTGGCCCGGCTGCGTCGCCATGGCGACCCGGTCTCGCTGATGATGCTGGACCTGGATCATTTCAAGGCCATCAACGACCAGTTTGGCCACCAGCAAGGCGACGCTGCCTTGGTCGACTTCACGGCCCGCACCCGGCGCATGCTGCGCCAGACCGACCTGCTGGGCCGCTACGGTGGCGAAGAGTTTCTGGTGCTGCTGCCCGGCACTGACGCGGCCACCGCGCTGGCGGTGGCCGAACGGGTGCGCCAGGCCCAGCCGGCACCGCCCGCGCTGGGCTGCACCGTGAGCATCGGGGTGGCCACGGCCGTCGAGCCCGGCGAATCCATCGACGCTTTGCTGGCCCGTGCCGACAAGGCGCTGTACCAGGCCAAGAACGAAGGCCGCAACGGCGTGCGCCAGGGTTGACCGGGCGGGCCGAGATCAGCCCTGCTGTTGCGACACGCCGGCCGACTCAAAACTGGCCATTTCGGCCAGCACCCGGCAGGCCGAATCCAGCAGCGGCCAGGCCAGGGCCGCGCCCGAACCCTCGCCCAGACGCAGGCCCAGGCTCAGCAAGGGTTCGGCTTTCAATTGCTGCAGCATCAGGGCATGGCCGCGTTCACCCGATTGATGGGCGAACACGCAACGCTGGCGCACGGCGGGGGCCAATTCGCAGGCCAGCAGCACCGCGGCGGTGGTGATGAAACCGTCGACCACCACCACCCGGCGCTCGGCCGCCGCCTGAAGCACGGCGCCGACCAGGGTCACCACCTCGAAGCCACCGAAAGCAGCCAGGGCCCGCAGGGGTTCATGGCGGCCGATGTCGGCATGGCGCGCCATCACCTGCTCCAGCACGGCCACCTTGCGGGCCACGCCGGGCTCGTCCAGCCCGGTGCCACGGCCTGTGCATTCGGCGACGGGCCGGCCCGTGGCCCAGGCCAGCAGCAAAGAGGCCGACGAGGTGTTGCCAATGCCCATCTCGCCCAGCAGCAAGGTATTGCCGGGCAGGCCGGCCAGCACCTCACGGCCCTGGCGCAGCGCCTGTTCGCATTGGGCGGCGGTCATGGCAGGCCCCTCGACCGCGTCGGCCGTGCCCGGCGCCACCTTGCGCAGCAGCAGGCGCGGCGCCCCGGCAGCCGGCTCGGGCCGGGGCGCGAAATCGCGGCACACGCCGCAATCGACCACGGTCAGGTCCAGGCCATGCTGGCGGGCCAGCACGCTGACGGCCGCGCCGCCGGCCAGAAAATTCTCGACCATCTGCCAGGTCACGTCCGCCGGGTAGGCCGAGACGCCACGCGCCGCCAGGCCGTGGTCGCCCGCACACACCAGCATCTGGGGCTGGCGCAGGGCCGGGGCCTCACTGCCCAGGATCTGGCCCAATTGCAAGGCCAGTGACTCCAGCTGTCCCAGGGCACCCAGGGGCTTGGTCTTGTGATCGATCAGGTGCTGCAGGCGTGCGCTGAGGACGGCATCGTGCAGATCGGGCACAGCAGGAATCAGGGGCAAGGTCGAAGGTGAGGCCAGGGACATGGATCAACTCAAAATGGCGAAAACCCGCATTGTCCTCCGCCGGCAGACCGGGGTCGGCGGTCCGACAAGGCGACAATCGGCGGCCATGCCCGCGCTGCCGCCCTCATTTTCTGCCTTGCCCACCTCCGCGATCCCGCGCCGCCCCGGCCTGCGCACCGTGCAGGGCCGGCTCACGCCCTGCCTCACGCTGCAGACCCTGGGCCGCGGCGACGGCCTGCTGGGCTTGTGCCGCGACGGCGTGTTCGGGCCTCGTGGCGAACAGGTCACGGTGGCCTGGGTCGACTGGCTGTACCTGGTGAATGACCAGGCTCTTTGGCAGACCGCGGCCCCGCGCAGCGTGCTGGGCCAGCGCCCCCTGCCCACCGAACGCCTGAGCGACGCCAGCGGTCAGGCCGTGCTGCTGCACCGCGATCTGGCGGCCGAAGCCCAGGCCACCGATCGCCTGCGCACGCTGGGCCTGCACCCCTTGAAGGCCGAGCAACTGCAATGGCGTTCACCCGAGGCCGAGGCACAGGCCTGGACGGATGAGCGCGCCCAGGGCTTGTGGTCACTGCCGCAGGAGGAGGCCTTTGGCGACTTCTGGGCCGACGAGGTGCCCCGGCTGCAAGCCGCTGGCTGGCGCATCGTGGTGAAACCCGGCTTTGCCCACCAGAGCGTGCCGGTGGAAGCCTGGCGCCTGCTGATCGAACCCGACACCGGCGAGCTGCTGGGCCGCGAGGTGGCCGGCCGCCTGGGCCCCCGGGCACCTGAGTCCGCCCCCCTGGGGCTGCCGGCGCGCAGCGGGGCCTGGTTCATGACCCTGGGCGTGGTGATCGAAGGCCAGACCCTGGATCTGGGGCCCATCCTGGCCGACCTGTTGCGCCGTGATGCCCGCTGGCTGAGCACCGAGCGCCTGCGCGGCATCGATGACCTGAGCGTGGTGGCCCTGCGTGCGCCCGGCGGCAAGCGCCTGGAAGCCCCTGCCAGCACCCTCAAGCCCATCGTGGCCGCCCTGCTCGACCTGCTGAGCGACCCGCGCCAGGCGGCCGGCCCCTGGCGCCTGCAGGCGTGGGACCTGCCCCGCCTGGAACAGCTGCGGGCCCCCCTGGAGGCCAGCGGCGCCGCACCGGCGACCGCCCCCGTGCCCTGGCATGTGCAGGGTGAAGACACCCTGGGCCCCTGGGTGCAGCGCCTGCGCCAGGCCGGCAGCCCGCCACCGGTGGCCGCGCCCGCGGGCTGGCCCCTGTCCTTGCGCCCCTACCAGTTGCAAGGCCTGGCCTGGCTGCAGTACCTGCGCGAGCAGGGCCTGCATGGCGTGCTGGCTGACGACATGGGCCTGGGCAAGACGGCCCAGACCATCGCCCACCTGCTGCTGGAGTACCAGGCCGGCCGCCTGCAACGCCCCGCCCTGGTGGTGCTGCCGGCGTCGCTGATCTTCAACTGGCAGCTCGAACTGCAGCGCCTGGCCCCGGCGTTGCGCGTGCTGACCCTGCACGGCAGCGAGCGCACCGAGCACTTTGCCCACCTGGGCCAGTACCAGGTGGTGCTGACCAGCTATGCCCTGGCCTGGCGCGATGTGCGGGCCTTGCGTGAGCAACCCTGGCAGTGGGTGGTCCTGGACGAGGCTCAGATGGTCAAGAACGCCGACAGCCGCAGCGCCAGGGCCTTGCGCCAATTGCAGGCAGAACACCGCCTGTGCCTGACCGGCACCCCGCTGGAAAACCACCTGGGCGAACTGTGGTCGCTGTTCGACTTTCTGATGCCGGGCTTTCTGGGCACGGCCCGGCATTTTCAGCAGCACTGGCGCAAGCCCATCGAAGTCAACGGCGAGACCCTGCGCGCCCGCCTGCTGGCTGCGCGCGTGCGGCCCTTCATCCTGCGCCGACGCAAGGACCAGGTGGCCACCGAACTGCCCCCCAAGATCGAGATCACCCGCAACGTGACACTGCAGGGCGTGCAGCGCGAGCTTTACGAAAGCGTGCGCGTGGCGGCCGACCACCTGCTGCGGCGGGTGCTGCAGCGCCAGGGCTTTGCCAGCTCGCAGATCACCCTCCTGGATGCCCTGCTCAAGCTGCGCCAGGTGTGCTGCGACCCGCACCTGGTGCCCGGCCTGCCCGTGCCCGCCGACCTGCTGGGCGCCAAACTGGAAGACCTGCAGACCCTGCTGCCCGGGTTGGTGGATGAAGGCCGGCGGGTGCTGGTGTTTTCACAGTTCACCGGTTTGCTGGCCCGGGTGGGTGACTTGCTGGACGCCCAGGGCATCGGCTGGCTGCGCCTGACCGGGGACACCCCGGTGAGCGAGCGGGGGAGCCTGGTCCAGGCCTTCCAGGCCCAGCAGGCGCCGGTGTTTCTGATCAGCCTCAAAGCCGGCGGCACCGGCCTGAACCTGACCGCCGCCGACACCGTGATCCACCTCGACCCCTGGTGGAACCCCGCCGTCGAGCAGCAGGCCACCGACCGGGCCCACCGCATCGGCCAGACCCAGAGCGTGTTCGTCTACCGCCTGGTGGTGCAGGGCAGCATCGAAGAACGCATGCTGATCCTGCAGCAGCGCAAGGCCCAGCTGGCCGAAAGCCTGCTGGGCAGCGACCCGGCCGAGGCCGGCAAGTTCAGCGTGACGGAGCTGGAAGGCTTGCTGGCGCCGCTCGAGGATTCAGCCGGCTGAACGCCGGCCCGGCCCTCACAAGCCGCGTTCCTTGCGGAACGCTGTGCGCGCGGCAAAGGCCGTGTTGGCAAAGTCGGAGAACACGCCGTCCACGCCAGCACGGTAGAAGGTCAGGTACTCGGCGGTCGGGTCGCCCTTGTAGAAGCCGGCCAGGTACTTCTGCTCGTTGCGGAAGGTGTAGACGTGCACGAACAGGCCTGCCGAGTGGGCGTCGTTGATCAGGCTGGTCGGGGTGACCGAATTCACATCGGCCAGCGAGCCGGTGTAGCCCGTGGTGGTCGGGAAAGGGGACACCTTGAGGGCCATGACCTGGGGCTTCCAGGGGCCGATGCCATCGGCATAGGTCTTGATCTCGGCCAGGCCGGCGGGGGTCAGCATGCTGCCGAAGTAGCGACCATCGCCGTTGACGGTCCAGCTGTAGGGGCGGCCGTCGACAAAGTTGTACTCGTCGCTGGTCTGATAGATCATCTCGCCCGTCTTGTAATTGACGTCGTTGCCGTCGATCAACTGCACGACCCGGGTGTTCAGGCCGATCGAGCGCATGTACTTGAGGCTGGCCGGGTCAAACGACTGCACAAAGATCGGGGCGGTCTTGCTGTTCAGGTTGTTGTCCTTGATCAGCTTGACGATGGCGTCTTCAAACGGGTGGGTGCCGGTGCCGCAGCCATTGGCCATGGCCTGGGCATTGTTCCAGTAGGGGTTCTTGGCCTCGGGATAGACCGTGAGGGTGCGGCCCGTGCTGGCACTCTTCGCCTTGGCGATGTCGATGATCTCCTGCATGGTCAGGACGGGGTACTTGCCATTGAGGGCGGTGGGGCGCTCGTTGCGGGCATCGTAGGTGGTGCCGCCGATCCACTGCTTGAGTTCGGCCACCGTGAAATCGGTGATCGACCAGTCGCCGGTGTGGTCCTCGCCATCCACCACCAGGGACTTCAGCACCGACTTCGGGTCGCTGCTGGTGCGGTCGCTCAGGTAGGTGGCGGGGCCGCCGTACTGAGCCAGCGAATAGGTCACGGGCACCTGCACACCGGGCACGGTGCGCTTGCGCGCGGCCACCACGGCATTGGTCTGGGCCACGGTGCTGATGTTGGTGTTGTCGCTCAGCCAGGGATTGTGGCGCGCCACCAGCACGCAGTCCTTGGTGAGGTGCAGGTCTTCTTCCAGCGAGTCGGCCCCCGCGTCGGCGGCCCCTTCGTAGGCGGGCTGGGTTTCTTCGGGGTACAGGCCGGGCAGGCCGCGGTGGCCGATCACCAGGGGCTGCGTGCCATCGAGGGTGGTGTAGACGTGCAGGTCGCTGCCACCACCGCAGGCCGACAGGCCCATCAAGCCAACCAACAGGCTCAAGGTGAAGCCGGTTCGCACGCGGCGTGTCTGAAGGGATGCATTTTTCATGGTGTTTTCCTCGCTCCGTGGACAAAACACCATGCTGGAGCCGAGCTGTGACAGGGCGATGTAAAGCCCCGGTCAACAGCGTGTGAAAAATTGGCTGAAAACCTGAACAGCCCGGGCAGGCCATCCAGCCGCCCTCCCCGACAAACCAGACCCCGCCACCGATGATCGCGGCCGAACTGGATCCGGACACCTCGGAGTGGCGCGAAACCTAGACTGGATCGCTTTCAAAGCCCCACCCGACGGAGACACACCATGGACCTGATCACCCTGCTGCACGCCACGGCGCGCAGCTTTCCCGAGCACGATGCCATCCGCTACCAGCATCGCGGCACGCCTTACTCGGACTTTGTGCAACAGACACGCCAGGCGGCCCGTGTTCTGAAGGACCTGGGCGTGCAGCCGGGTGACTGCGTCGCCCTGATGTGCCGCAACACGCCGGGCTTTCTGCAGGCGGCCTACGGCGCCTGGCGCCTGGGGGCCCGCGTGGTGCCAGTCAACCACAAGCTGGCCGCGCCCGAACTGGCCCACATCCTGGGGCACTGCCAGGCGCGCCTGTGCCTCATCGATGGCAGCCTGGCCGGCGTGCTGGAGCGGTTGGACCAACCGGTCATGGCCCTGAGCACCGACACCCCCCACCCCGGCCTGCCCTGCTTCGACACCCTGCTGGCCGCCGCCCAGCCACTGCCCGATGCCGACAACGCCCCCCTGTCGGGCGACCACCTGGCCGAGATCCTGTACACCTCGGGCACCACCGGCAAGCCCAAAGGTTGCCTGCACACCCACCACACCGTGTTCCAGCAGGCGCTGGCCTGCGCGGCCAGCATCGGCATCGGCAACGACACCCGCATGCTGGTGGCGATGCCGATCTGGCATGCCTCGCCGCTCAACAACTGGACCCTGGGCACCCTGGCCGTGGGCGGCACCGTGGTGCTGCTGCGCGAGTACCAGCCCCAGGCCTTCATCGAGGCCATTGAAGCCGAGAAGATCACCATGACCTTTGCCGCCCCGGTGGCCCTGCTGGCACCTTTGCATGGGGTGCCGGATCTGCGCGCCCGCGACCTGTCCAGCATGCGCCGCTGGATCTACGGCGGCGGGCCCCTGGGTCGGGACATGGCCTTGCGCCTGATCGAGGCCTATGGCACCGAGAATTTCGTGCAGGTGTATGGCATGACCGAGACCGGCCCGTTGGGCACCGCCCTGTACCCCGAACACGCCCTGGCCAAGGCCGGCTCGATCGGTCGTGCCACCACCACCGGGGTGCAGATGCGCCTGGTGGACCTGGACGGCCAGCCCGTGCCCACCGGCGGCGTGGGCGAGATCCAGTTCCGCACCGAAGCCATGATGAAAGGCTATCTGAACGACCCGGAGGCCAGCGTGCAGGCCTTCACGCCGGACGGCTGGTACCGCACAGGCGACCTGGCGCGGGCCGATGAGGACGGCTTTCTGTTCATTGCCGACCGAGCCAAGGACATGATCATCACCGGAGGCGAAAACGTTTACTCCAAGGAGGTCGAAGACGCCCTGGGGCCCCACCCGGCGCTGCTGGACGTGGCCGTCATCGGTCGGCCCCACCCTGAATGGGGCGAAACGGTGTGCGCCGTGCTGGTGCTGCGCGAGGGCTTGCAGGCCAGCGCCGAAGAACTCAGCACCTTCCTCGCCCCCCGGCTGGCCCGTTACAAAATCCCACGATATTACGAATTCAGGCCCGAACTGCCCCGCACGCCCACGGGCAAAATCATGAAGCACCTGCTCAGAAGCCCGATTCACTGAGGTCAGGGGGACTGGGCTGAGCGTGCAAACCATCACGACAACCCCGGTCAGGACCCGGCGTTTCAGGCCACCAGCGGCAGCCAGGGGGCTGCGGCTGGTACATTGCCAGGGCTTTGCAACGCCAATGGGCGTATTTCGCTTCAGTTTCCCCAGACCATGTCCAATCTCATCGTGCACGGCGGCACCCCCCTTCGCGGCCGCATCATCCCCTCTGCCAACAAGAACGCCGTGCTGCCGGTGCTGTGCGCCACCCTGCTCAGCGACCAACCCCTGAAGTTGCTGGGGGTGCCCGACATCACCGACGTGCGCAAGATCCTGGACATCTTCCGCACCCTGGGCAGCGAAGTGAGCATGGACCACGCGAGTGGTGTGCTGGAACTGCACCACCAGAACACCTGTTTCGACCCGACGCGCCATCACCTGCCCGAGGAAATGCGCTCGTCCATCATGCTGGTGCCGCCCCTGCTGGCACGCTTTGGCGTGGCCCGACTCGAAGACAACGTGAAGGGTTGCACCCTGGGCGTGCGCGAGATCGACCCCCATGTCGAGGTGTTCCAGCAGTTTGGCGGCCGGGTCGAGCGGGCCGAAGGCTCGCTGCTGGTGCACAGCCCGGGCCGGCTGCGGCCGACCCAGCACTGGCTGGATTACGCGTCGGTCACCACCACCGAGAACTTCGTGCTGTGCGCTGCGGTGGCCGAGGGCACCTCGACCCTGACCAATGCGGCCTCCGAGCCCCATGTGCAAGAGTTCTGCCGGTTCATGCAGATGCTGGGCGTGCCGATCGAAGGCCTGGGTACCTCACGCATCACGGTGCATGGCGGCGCCCGCCTGGGCGGTGGCGAGTTCCGCTTTGACGAAGACTTTCACGAGATCACCACCTTCCTGGCCCTGGGGGCGATCACCGGCGGCGACGTGGTGGTGCGCAACAGCGCGCCGGACAACTTTCCGCTGATCGACCGCACCTTTGCCAAGTTTGGCGTCAAGATCACGCACGAAGACGGCTGGTCACGCGCCAGCGTGCCCGGTGAGTTGCGCGTGCAGACCCCGTTCACCAGCAATGTGCTGACCAAGGTCGAGGCCGCGCCCTGGCCTTACTTTCCGGTCGATCTGCTGCCCATCTTCATTGCCCTGGGCGTGCGAGCCCAGGGCAACACCATGTTCTGGAACAAGGTCTACGACGGGGCCCTGGGCTGGACCGGCGAGCTGTCCAAGTTCGGCGCCCATGTGTTTTCGTCCGATCCGCACCGCCTGATCACCTTTGGGGGCAAACCCCTGAGCCCGGCGGTGGTCGAAAGCCCCTACATCATCCGGGTGGCGATTGCCCTGTTCATGGTGGCGGCCAGCATCGAGGGCCGCTCGGAGATCCGCAACGCCACCCCGATCCGCCGCGCCCACCCGCATTTTGTGGAAAACCTGCGCAGCCTGGGGGTGCAGGTGGACTGGCAGAACGAAGAGTGACCGCGGCTGGCGACCCAGCCGCCCCTTGAGCACGGCCCACAGCCCTGTCCGAAGGGGCGGTCCAAATGCGGGACAATTGCCACTTTACGCATTGAACCGTCCGAGACCTTCCATGAGCGACACAGCCCCGCAACGCCCTGAACTGCCCGACCACCTGTCCATCGACCCGCGCAGCCCGCACCACCTGGCCGCGGTGTTCGAACACGACATCGGCATCCACTTCAATGACAAGGAGCGCTTCGACGTCGAGGAATACTGTGTCAGCGAGGGCTGGATCAAAGTGCCCGCCGGCAAGACCCGCGACCGCAAGGGCCGCCCGCTGCTGATCACCCTCAAGGGCAAGGTCGAAGCCTTCTACAAGTCAACCTGACACCGGCCACGCCCACCATGGACCTCACTGCACTGGACAACCCTTTCTGGAGCAGCCTGAACGGGCCCCATGCAGCGTGGTCGCAGGGTTCGGCCCGAGCCCGACGCTATGCCCCGGGCTTCACGCCCTTGCTGGGGTTTGAGCGGCCCGATGCCCCCGATTTTTCAGACCTCACCCCCCTGTGCGAGCTGGGTGAGCGCTTTTACTGCAAGGCCTGGGCTGGCGAAGCGCCCCCCGATTGGCAGGTGCTGGTCGAGGCGCCGGCTCTGCAGATGGTGTGGACCGCCGAGCCCCCTTCGAACCCACCCCCGGTCGATGCCAGGCGGCTGGGCCCTGCCGACCAGGCGGCCATCGAGGCCCTGGTGAAAGTCACCCAACCCGGCCCTTTTGGACCGCGCACACGCGAAATGGGTGAGTACTGGGGTGTGTTTGAAGCAGATCGCCTGATCGCCATGACCGGCGAACGCCTGCACCTGGGCCCTCTGCGCGAGGTCAGTGGCGTGTGCAGCGCGCCCGAAGCCCAAGGCCGGGGCCTGGCCAGGGCTCTGATCGAAACCGTGGTGTCGGCCCAGTTGCAGCACGGGCAGACCCCGTTCCTGCATGTGATGGCAAGCAATCAGCGGGCGGTGCGGCTATATGAGCACATGGGTTTCAGAACCCACCAGACGGTGCTGCTGCGGGTGGTGGCCCGGCAGGGCTGAGCTGGCGCCACATTGACGCCATCAAGGGCGACGCTTCAAAGACTTCGGAACCGGAACGACTCATCAGACCGGAGCAGACTTGGACCTCAGGCGAGCCAGCACTTGCGCCGCAGGCTTCAACCAGCCCTCCGCCACGTCCTGATTGCCCAGGGCCAAAATCTTCAGCAGCGCCAATGACTCCTGGGTCTCCTCATAGGAGGCCACGTCCTGCAAGACGGCTTTGGCTTGTCCATTTTGAGTGATGAGCAAGGGCTCACGGCTTTCGGTCAGTGGCAAAAGAACCTCCGCAGCATGGGCCTTGAGGTAGCTGATGGGTTTGACCTGAGATGAATAGCGCACGGCAAACCACCGAACTTTAACCGGACTGAATGTAGTCTCTTAAGTGAGCCAAAAAAAAGGCCCATGTCCGAAGACATGGGGCCTTCATCGCGTCAACGATCAGAGCTGGCTCATCAACTCAGGCACGGCCACAAACAGGTCGGCCTCCAGGCCATAGTCGGCCACGCTGAAGATCGGTGCCTCCGGGTCCTTGTTGATCGCCACGATCACCTTGCTGTCCTTCATCCCCGCCAGGTGCTGGATCGCGCCACTGAT